>CALAEB010000437.1 GCA_937890875.1 uncultured Anaerolineaceae bacterium
CCTTCGCACCGAAACTTTGGGACACAATAACCGTCGCGCCGGTTGATATACCGAGGAAAAGCCCGATGAGCAGGTTGTTCATCGGCGAAAAAACGCCGACCGCCGCCAGGGCATCGCTCCCGATATAGTTTCCGACAATGATGGAATCGACCGTGTTATAGAGTTGCTGAAAGATGTTTCCGACGAGCAAAGGCCAGGAAAACAAAAGCAACTGCTGGATAATGTTGCCTTCGGTCATGTCATGCCGGACAAGATGGTTTTGATCAGACATAAAGTTTCTTGGTTAAGGTTATTGGCAAAAAGAGATCCGGCTCCACTGAATGAAACCGGATTGAAAATGAGCGCGGTTAGTTTTCTATCAGGGGCAAATCGATCAGGGTCGTCCAGAAGAATGCGATAATGGCAGTGATGAACAGCAGCGCCTGTTTGTCCGACTCGGGCTTTTGGATCATGCTGATCCGATTTTTTACCAGGTCGGCTTTCTTTTCAGCTGAAAACAGTGCTTCCAGTTTCTGCTTTGTGTCGCTTTCTTTCTTGATGATTTCATAGGTGAAATGCGAGCGTACAATGCCGCTGTTTTCGTATTCGCGCAGCTTGTCCGGGCTGATATTTTCTTCGAACTGGGTGAATGCGGGCTGGAATGAATAAACACATTTCCTTCGCAACGCGGGCTGATAATGACAGAACCCGACAATTTGTCCTTCCGCATCGTAAATCGGATTGGGGATCATCCCTTCAAATTTCAGAAATCGGGTGTGCGGCAACAGAATGTCCATCGAGCCGATTGTGTTGTGATCTCCGTCCGAAAATTGCACCTTCTTCAGGTCCGCGTTCAGTTTTTTGTTGGGATGGCGTCCTTTGTCATCGGAAATAAGGTAGTACGCATATATCTGCTCGGGGAGCTGTGCGCTTGGGTTAAAAGGGTTGTAAGCTCCGATCAGAAACGCCTTTTTTTCTTTGAAATCCGCGGGCTGTTCGTACATATATGGACTGGCAAAGGAAAAGGCATAGTTATGCTGATACTCAGACAAGTGGACCTGACTATGGATATTTCCTTCGATCGGAAATTTAATTTTTTCAAGATTCATTGTATCTCCGTTGCTGAACCAGCTGTGTGTTTTTCAATTATCTGGGACTTTTATTATACACTGGATTCAGTAACTTTATGGGTTGCAGGAATTCGATCCGGCGTTTCAAAACATGGGGAGAGTTCTTTGTTGTTCTTTTGTTGTTGCGCGGAGCGCAACAACAAAAGAACAACAAGTTTTGCCGCTTCATTCGAAAAGAATGTCCAAATTTCAAATTGCTGAATTCGATTGGCCGTCCGAAATACGAGAATCCTTTCCGGTTAAGAAAAAAGACTGGTAGCTCATCCGAAAATCTTTTTGAATAAGTCATAACCAAAAGCTGTCTGCAAAGGTTCTCCCGGTACGATTTGATAAGTACGCTCGCCGTTGTTCAGACGCTGTGCCCGCAGGAATTGCGTTTGTTTATCATCCAGAAATGCGGTGGCATAAGTATAGAGATGGGTTACTGAAAAGACTTCCACTTTACTTTCAATCAACGCTTGGGTTATTTGCCGGAAAATCTCCGACCCTTCGCGCTCGTTGGTGGAGGCAAACGGTTCATTGAACAACATCAGCGTACCTTCTTCCAAATGGTCTGCTATCTCGCTCATCCGGGTGAGTTCTTCATCCAGCTTACCACTTTTCATGGATGTGTCTTCCTCCTTTTTGAAATGAGAAAAAATGCCGTGACGGATGGGAGCGGAAAAAACGGAAGCGCCCACGAACATTCCGCATTGGGCCATGAGCTGTGCCTGTCCAAGGCTGCGAAGAAATGTCGATTTACCGCCTTGATTTGCGCCGGTGATCACGTATAACTTTTTATCAGTGGCATCCAGATCATTGCTGATAACGGCAGCGTTTTTTGTCAATGCAAGACTGACATCATATAATCCTCGCCATGAGCGATCTTTGTTGTCCATGGAATGCAGGTTTGGGATGCAGACCGGCATCCCGAATGTCTGCAGCGTGTCTGCAAGATTAAGACAACCGACATAGAACGCCAGTTCATTCCGAAGCATGGTAAAAAAGCCTGCCAGATGCTCTGTTGCCTGCGCCAGTGCATTTGTTACTTCGTTGATGGCCCGGTCGCGCCGCTTTCCGAGGTCTTTTGCCCCGGCGTCGTCCCGCGGCGCGATGGTATAGGACGGCGCAAACTGCCAGCGCCACCAGAAACCCCGGCGATCCTCCTTGCGACGAAACGCATAATGGATCCCCTGTAAGTAGTTGCCGGGCACAGCGCTGATCAGCATGCTATCGCCCTCTTTCAGTTCTTTCAGCTGAGCGTTTACCTCAGCAAAATAATCATCATTCAGTTCCTGTTGAAGCATGGTAAGCAGCGTACGGAATCCGTCTGATCGGAATCCGTACAGCTTTCTGTCCGCGACTCGACGCAGTTCCATCAGCATTGCGATATAAATTTTCAGAAGCTCAACGGCGCTTGAAAAAGTACTGGACAGATAAGCGGAAGAAATCCAATGCCATGAGCTTTTTATTTTCTTTTCCGTTTCGACCGTGATCTCATAGAGCTGTCGCACCGATTCCGGGTTCCGTAAAGCATCCTGCAAATTTTCCTGCCGGTAACGGATTTCTTTGCTTGACCGGAGCGGACAGAAGAGCGCAGTGATGCATGCCGACCTGATGATCTCGTCGCCTTGAGCCATGGTTGAAAAAACACGTTCGAGTTCAAGATCAGACATCAGCGCGTCCTTGCCAAAACAGGGATTGGCCTTCAAGTCAAAATCCTTATCCCGGAACATCAGGTTTGCTTTCATCTTTTCAATCTCCCTCCAAGCTGTTCATAGGTCAGCCTGTGTTTTCTTGCGATGTGGTTGGCGTAGGCAAGACCATCCGGCGGTTTGCGAACGATCTTGAAAGTCCGGCTGGTTGGATCATCGTCCCGGATGGTGCTCATCATGCTGACCGTTTCCGGCCCATGCAGTGCCAGTTCGTCCAGGAAGGTCACGAATACCGTTGGCGCGCCCAGTGCAGCGAGCATGTCCATCATATATCCTCCGAGCAGTAAAGCGTCCGAGAGTGTTGTAGAGGCGAATATCTCGTTGATAATGATGACGCTTTGGTCTGTCGCCTGACCAAGAAGCGCGCGGAGGCGCTCAAGATCATCCTGTAATTTGCCATTGAATGTGGACAAATCTTCTTCCCGGCCAAAATGGGTGAGGATGTTATCGCACAAATACAATGCTGCCTTCCGCCCCGGCACGCACAGCCCCAGCGAGAAAAGATAGTGTGTCTGGCCAAAGGCGCGGGCAAAGGTGGTTTTCCCGCCCTGGTTCGGGCCGGTGACGACGATAACGCGTTCTGGCGCGTTCAGCGTAAAGTCGTTAACCTCAATTTTGCCCTTCTTCATCATTGCCAGCGCAAGGTCGAATCCGTCAAAAGCATAAAGATGTTCGGCGGTATCGCAAAGTTTGGGATAACAGAAAGGAAGATTCGCCTGCCGAAGCGGCGCAATGAGATCCAGCCATGAAAGGTAAAACTGGATCTCTTGTGAAAAACGGAAAATTGTTTCATTGTCAAATTGAAAATATCTGGAACAGAAGGATTTGAGGTCGGCGAAAACATCCTGGTAAAGATCCGCGACCATATCCACTACGGCAATTTCCACGTGATCTGCGTAAGGTTCTTCCGAAAGCTTTTGCCGATAATCTTTCACATCACCCTGTCTGAATTTTTCAAAGCTCGCGAGGATCCGGCTGGATTGGTCGGACTGTCCTTCATATTTACGGACACGGATGGTCCCGTTACTAATCAGCATACAGTATTCGACCGTGGAAAGCTCGCTGCGAAGGCGTTGTACATGGCCGTAAAGCGCTGCGTAAGCTTCTGATAAGCAGTACGAAGATAAATATTCCCTGAAACGGCAAAGTCCTTCTGAGTGGAGCCTCAGTTTAGAAAGTTTTTCCATGAACGCTGAGATTGTACGGCAATACCGGTCTGTATAATCCAGCATTTTCCCGCATGTAAGGTAATTGTTGCGCCACTTGTCTTCGGATCTTAATGAAGTTCGGATCGTATTCATGGATCGTCCAATGGTATAGATCGATTGGGAAAAACCGGATAACAGCGCGCGGAGTTTGTCATCCTCCAATTCCTGCATAACCTTCTGACGATAGGCAATGATCTCCGGATTGTGCAGCGGGGTATAGAAAAGAGACTCCAGTTCAAATTCTTTTTTCACTTTAAAGATCGGGGCGAATATCTGGTTGAGGTTCAGATCTTTGAAGCACTCCGGCGGTTCGGTCCGCCGCTGCGCCTCATGTTGTTCCTGAGTGGGAAACAGGATGCTAAAAAACATATGAATTCACTTCCTTAGCGATAAAAAAAGCTGATGCATCTATGTCTTCTACAGAAGTCATCAGCTTTTGGCGATTTCGGCTTTCACCGCGGGAGAACTTCTTTCCCGATTTTTTGTTTAGTTAATGATTGCCTGTGTGCCGGCGACGGCGGACACGCACAAGATCACGCTTAATGCCATATAAGAGAGCGCGACGGCAAAACTGCCGTTTTGCAGCAATTGCATGGCTTCCAGCGAAAAAGTCGAAAAGGTTGTAAAACCTCCACAAATCCCTACCTTCAAGAACAGAACAAGCTGCGGGTTCGGATCGCCGTTCTTTTCCGAAAATGCGACAATCAGTCCGATACAGCACGCACCGATAAGATTGATTGCCAGCGTTATGACTGGAAAACCGCTTTGCCCCTTAATGGGAAGCAGACTGAGCAGATAACGCCCAATTGTCCCTAACATTCCTCCTGTGCCAACCAATAAGCAGTCTATGAGTGTGCTCAATTTTTGAATACCTCCGCCATGACTATGTCCTCGGCCTTATTCTTTGCTTTCGGCTATCTTTTTCCGTTGTAGAAGACTTCTTTTCCCTTAAAAACGGCTATGTCTCCCAGCGTTTCCTCAATACGAATCAACTGATTATACTTTGCGATTCTCTCAGCTCTGCACGGAGCGCCGCTCTTAATCTGCCCAGCGTTTACCGCGACGGCCACATCCGCCATTGTGGTGTCCTCCGTTTCGCCGGAACGATGGGAAATAACGGTAGTGTAACCTGCCTTATGCGCCGTCTGGATCGTGTCAAGCGTTTCGGAAAGCGTACCAATCTGATTCAGTTTAATCAAAATGGAATTTGCAATATTTTTGCTGATACCCGCTCGCAAAATTTCGGGATTCGTGACAAAAATATCGTCACCTACCAACTGTAGTTGATTGCCGAACTTTGCCGTCAAGGAAGCCCAGCCATCCCAATCATCTTCCGACAATCCATCTTCAAGTGAGACAATCGGGTATTTGCTGATCCACTCCGAATAAAGTGCAATCATTTCTTCACTGCTGCGGCTTGCTTTTTCGTCTTGAAATACATACTTGCCATCCATATAGAATTCGGAAGCTGCGGGGTCTAAGGCAATGGATATATCCTCGCCGGGTCTGTACCCCGTCTTTTCAATTGCCGCCACAATCAGCTTTAGTGCATCTTCATTGGTTGCGAGATTGGGAGCAAAGCCGCCTTCATCGCCTACGGTCGTATTCATCCCTTTGTCTTTTATAACGGTTTTCAAGGTCTGATAAACCTCGGCGCACATTCGGAGCGCGGTTGCAAAATTATTTGCACCGATGGGCATAATCATAAATTCCTGAACATCGACCGTATTATCGGCGTGTTTGCCTCCGTTCAATATATTCATCATGGGAACCGGAAGCTCATACGAATTCGTGCCACCGATATATTTATACAGAGGGAGATTCAAGGAGCTGGATGCCGCTTTTGCGACCGCCAAAGAAACGCCTAAAATTGCATTTGCGCCGAGTCTTGATTTGTTCTTCGTACCATCCAACGCGATTAACAGACGGTCTATTTTTCGCTGTTCCAGAATGTCAACCCCCGCGATTTCAGGCGCGATGATTTTCGTTACATTATCCACGACGGTTTGTACGCCTTTTCCATGGAATCGGTCCTTATCGTTATCTCGAAGCTCCACCGCTTCTCTTGTGCCGGTTGAAGCTCCGGAAGGCACGGCTGCCCGTCCTATGATGCCGTTCCCGAGTTCAACATCCACTTCGACCGTCGGGTTTCCTCGGGAATCCAATATTTCTCTTGCTTTTACTGAACTGATTTTTGACATACTTGCCGTCTCCTTTGATTATTGTTCCTCAAAAATGTGTTATGACAAATCTAAATGGCTATGACCTTTTTGCGGTGCTCGTCTCCGGAGGTCACATGGGATTTCATGGAAGTTCACATAGAATCCTCCAAAACAAAAAAGCTGATGACTTCTGCCTGAAGCAGAAGTCATCAGCTTTATAAGCGGTTTCGGCATAGCCGTGGGAGAACTTCTTTCCCGCGTGTAATTATAACATGGACATATTTTTCTTTGATAAATCTGAAACTTCAAACAATAATTTGAATTTTGGATACTTCTTTCGATGCAAAATAACCCACCATATTTTTACATATTTCAAAACGCCGAACTTCGAATAAAAATTCGATATTGCGCCATTAATTGGCAAAATAAATGCAACTCTGCGCGGAGAGGAAAGAAGATCACACACGAAACCCCTCCAATATTTTGCGGTGCGGAACCTCAAATTCCCCATATCCCGGCTGCTTCATGCGCCGGCATCGGAACTGGCGCGAAAATTGCAATTGATAGGATGATAGTTCGCTTAAAAAAATGAAGTTTGGGACGAGACGGTGACGGTTTGTTTGATTTAAATGTACTTCCGATGAATCTGAATAATGGACGCAATCTTGGAGAGCTTCCCGGACTTCAGGTTTTTCCCGCTTCCCGCAGAGCAGAAAAATCCCGGCAGAATGACGTGCTGATTCTGCTGATCACGGTCGAAAAAAAGCCGGTTTCGGTTCGTGAGTATGAGGAATGGGGAAAGATTTTTTCGGAAGCGTATTTCTCGGCACGCGGTTCCTTCACGATGGGAATTACCGCAGCGGTTAAAAAAATTTCAAAATTCTTGGAACAATCCTTTCCCGGAAATCTCCTGCCGAATATCTTCCTGAATATTGCGGTTTTGCGCGGAAGAACGCTTATGATCGGACATGTCTTCTCGGATCATGTGGATAACTTTAACGATGAAAGTTTTCCCGGTCTGGGGAAAACCGGGCAGGTTGTCCGTTTTTTTCAGTCAGACATTCATTCCGGCGACCTGATTCTGATGTGTCCGCGCGCGCCGCAGGGCTGGACCAACGAAGCCATTTTGGACGCCACGAGCGAATCGCCGCTGAATGTGATCCGGTATCTTTTGGACCAGGCCCGCGGAAACCTGCAGGGCGCGGTGGTTCAGATCAAAGCCGGCACCGGTGAGATCCTTTATCGTTATAAACCGCCGATCACCGCCAACATCGCGCTTGGTTATGAGAACATTCCGGCGGATGATTCCGCGGTTCCGGTTCCGAAAAGCAAAGTGCCTGTTTCGTCTGAAGGCCGGTATGGATCCGCGGCCGATTCCGCTCAAACTGCGGAAAATACCGGGCTGCTGCTGGGGAATGACGCTGAATCCGAACGGCCGGTTTACCGGCTGCGGGTTCCATTTGATCCGTTTCCGTCTGACGAACAGGAAGCTCCTCAGCCTTTGCGCAGCGCGGCGAAAGAAATTCCGGAGATACCGGACCCGCCTGTGAGTCTACCTGATGCAGACATGCTGAATTCGGATGAAACCGGTTCGGAACCGCCAGCAGCACCGTTCGATGCGGTTGCGGAATCTGCAACGGATTTATCGGGATCGAATGCTGAAACCAACGATGAAAAAGAACCGGACCCGATTGAAAGAACAAGGGATAGCGTGAATCCTGTGCCATCCGGCGGAAAAGGGAATCTTTCGCCCGGAAAAGGCACCATTAAGAAAATCCTGATGGTCCTCGTTTTGTGTATTGTCATACCGGTGTTGATCGCGGTCACACTTTCCCGGTTTTACTCAGCACGGGGCAAAAACCAATTCTATCGTGAAAGTCTGGAAAATGCGGTTTCGACCGCTAAAATTGCGGTCGAGCAAACCGAACCGGAACTGGAACGCATTTCATGGGAAAAAGTGCTGGAATATCTGGATGAAGCGGATGCCTTCGGAACGTCCAAAGCTGCCAGCGATCTGCGGAATCAGGCTTATGATGTTTTGGATTCTCTCGAAAACGGCCGGAAGACGATCTATCATTATGCGCTGGCAGACCAGCTGCCGAAAACAGCCAATCTGACCGCGGTTGAGTCGACTTCCCAATATATTTATGCGCTGGACGAAAACAGCGGCAGTATTCTGCGGCTGTTTGTCTATAATACCGGATTAACGCTGGACAGGAATTTTCAGTGCGGACCGGGAAGTTATGCGGAATTCGGTTCGGCGGCTTCCAATGATTCAATACCGGTTACCGTCGGGAAATTGGTGGATTTTGTCTTGATTCCGCAAGGAATCTCCGGCAGTACCGCGCTGGCCGCGGTTGATCAGGATGCGAATCTTTTGTATTGTATTCCGGATGGAGAAAATAAAGCGGTTCGTTTGAGCACGCCTTCGATTGGCTGGCTGGGAATCGACGGGTTATATTACGCATCCGGTACGCTTTATGTGCTCGATTCACGGAATGAGGCTATTTGGCGGTTCGAATATCAGGGCGAATCCGGATTCTCCGGTGAACCGAAAAGTTATTTCGGTGCCGGGGCGCCCGGGATGAAAGACGTGACCGATTTTGTTATTTATGACCGCTATTCCTATCTGCTGAGAAAAAACGGAACGCTTATATTCTGTGATTATACCGGCTATGATCCGGCTTGTTCCCATATTTCCACGTTGGAGAATGAAAATAATGAATCCATTGACCTGACGGACCGGGCGTTTTTCCAGATTAAGTTGAATACTTCCCCGGATATTTCGCTTTATTTGATGGACCGCAATCTCCAATCCGTGGTAAACGCTTCTCT
>CALAEB010000438.1 GCA_937890875.1 uncultured Anaerolineaceae bacterium
GCGGAAAAAAACGGTGGGCGTCAACAGAATGCTTGATTTCCTGGCCGTTTTACCTTCAGCTGTCCCTGGCATGTTTCTTGGTTTGAGTTATGTGATCGCTTTCAATACGCCACCGCTGAAGCTGACGAACACCAGCGCGATCATGGTATTGGCGCTGACTTTTTGGAACTTGCCGGTGTGTTATCTGGCCAGTAATGCGGGCATTCAGCAAATCGGCGACTCGGTCGAGGATGCGGCTCAAAATCTGGGAGCGAACAGTTTCAAAAGTTTCCTCAACATCATCCTGCCGTTGCTCAAAGTTCCGTTTGTTTCCGGATTTGTGCTGTCATTCCTCCGGTCCGTCACCTGTCTGTCCGTCATCATTTTCATTTATTCGCCGAAAACGGCGGTCGGAACAACGTCCATTCTGGGGCTGGTTTCATACGGTCAATGGGGAGCCGCTTCCGCTTTTACGGTCGTGCTGATTTCGATCGCATTTGCGGTTTTGCTGATCGCGCAGCGGTTTTTGCAACGATATGACACAAAGTTAGACCTATAACAGGAGAAAAGCACAGTGCAGTCAGGAAACCCATATATTACTTTTTCACATGTGACCAAAACTTTCGGCGCCTTTAAAGCGCTGGATGATGTTTCACTGCAAATTCCGCGCGGCGCGTTTGTAACACTTTTGGGACCTTCCGGGTGCGGAAAAACGACACTTTTGCGTTTGCTCTCAGGTTTTTCCGAACCGGACGCGGGAGAGATTTTTGTCGACGGACATTCGGTGAACAATCTCCCGCCTTACAGACGGGGTACTCCGCTGGTTTTTCAGGATTATGCCCTGTTCCCGCATATGACCTTGTATGAGAATATATCTTATGGATTGCGGATCAAAGGGATGCGGAAGCAAGATATCGACAGACGGGTTGCCGAGATGCTGGAATTGTTCAATCTGCGCGGGATGGAACTGCGGTTTCCGAAACAGTTATCTGGCGGGCAGCAGCAGCGGGTGGCGATCGCACGCGCGCTGGTCCTTGAAAAAGAGGTACTGCTGCTTGATGAGCCGCTGAGCAATCTGGATGCGAAGCTGCGGGTGGATGTCCGGAACGAGCTGCGGCAGATCCAGAAAAAATTGGGTATAACGGTGATTTATGTCACCCACGATCAGGATGAGGCCTTATCGATGAGTGATTTGATCGCGGTGATGCAGGCCGGCAAAATCAGACAGGCCGGTACACCCTGGCAGATTTATTTCAGGCCCGATAATCGCTTTGTGGCCGATTTTGTGGGAACGGTAAACCTTATTGACGCGGTCGTTGTGTCTACCGAAAAAGGGACCATCACAGTGGACTGGAACGGGCAGAAGCTTATTTTTCATCACGCCGCTGCCGATCTTCGGATCGGGCAGGCGGTTGAATTGATGGTCAGGCCGGAATGTTTTTCAATTCATCCCATTCACGAAAATGTGTCCCCCGATTCAGAAGACCTGACCGGCGAAGTGACTTTTTTCAGTTTTTTAGGCCGTTTTATCCGCTATTTCGTACGCGTTCATGAGAAGACACTGATCATTGACGATTCAAACCCGGGCCTTGACGGCGCAATCGAAGGTCGGGTGAAGGTTTCGATTGACAGGGACAAAGTCCATATCCTTGGGGAAAAAGAATTGAGAACAAGTTAATGCTGCGGCTTGATTTTATTAATGTGGGTTATGGAGATTCGATTTTAATTCAATCAATTTCGCAGAACCGGGTCTTTCGCATCCTGGTGGATTGCGGTGATGGGCAGACAGCGGAAAACCGGCCCGGTCAAAAGCGGACCTCCGCCTGTGAGTTCCTGCAAAGGCGGAATATCCGGACGCTGGATGTTTTGGTGCTCACGCATATGCATACGGATCATGTCGGCGGATTGACGGCACTGACTGAGACCGTGGAAATTCGAGAAGTGTGGACGAGTTATATTCCGGAAGAGACGTTGTTCCGGACCTATAAGGCCGGTAGCGGAGAACTGCTGGAAGAAGGCGAAAAAATTACAGGAACTTTGTACGCTGTTTTTCGCGCGCTGAACCGGCTGCGGGAAAAAGGTGTGCCGGTCCGGTTAATGCGCGGTGAGACGAATATTCCTTTTGCGGATTGGGGGTTTGACTTGACGCTTTCAAGCGCGGATGATTCGCTTTTCCGGGAACAGGAGCTTGCGTTTCAAGCCATTCCGTTATGAATGCCACCAGTCTGCGCATCCGGATCACCTGTGGGCGTCATGGCATCGAGTTGCCGGGCGATTTCTGCGCTGCTGCCTGGCTGAAAAGTAAAATCCAGCCCTGTACACTGTTGAAGCTTCCGCATCACGGGCATCCGGATTCGATGACCGAAGAACTTTTTACGGCACTCTCACCAGCGGTCACCGTGATTTCCGTATCCGGTGACCGTATGGATGACTGTCCGGCGAAAGCGGTTGTCGATCTGATCCGGCAGAATCACAGTGAACTGCTGTTTACCGGCATCACGCCGCCCGGTTCCGCGAAAGACAGTACGCATGAAACGGTCCAGGTTGTGCTGGATCAGGATTCGCTCCGCTGGAGCTATCAATGATCAAAATGCCGCCCCAACCCTGGAGCGGCATTTTGGTAAAATTTACTGAAAGATTCGGCATTATCAGCAGCGAAACTGCGTATTGTCTGTCAGTCTTCTTATTCAATCAATTCATGAACTCTGATTTTTCGATTCGAGCTTCTTCATCCTGCTGCTTACAAATTTTCCCAATGCGATGGGAAACAGATAGGTCATTTTCATCTGAAATGATTGTGCAAATGAATGGCAGATGATGAAGCTTGTTTTTGTCAATATTTTTGGCAAGCCCCTGCCCCACGCTGTGGGGATCAGCTTTGAATGCTTCCGGAACGGGCAACGGCTTTGCGGAGAGTGTCCGCGTCAGCGGCGGATGCAGAATATGGAACGATATCCCACCAGTGATGATTATTTTTTCATGCTGCGTTGTTTCATTCTATCGCCTGGCCCGGGTTAATCCACTTCGTTTTCACCTTCCGCTTCATCGTCCATGCTGACAATCAGCGCCTCGGCCTCCGGAACACGGTTTTCGGGTACGGCAATCGCGATCTGCCCGAAAATCCCGAAGGACAATCCGTTCGTCGCCCCATAACTTTCCTGCATCTTCCGGCAGGGAATATCGTAATTCCTGAACATCGCGAGCATAATTTCGGCTTCCGCTTCGTTCTCCGCCCAATAAACCGTCACAAATTTCTCCGACATTTCATTTTGCCTTTCTTCCGCAATTCGATTTTCGAAAAAGTTTCTTTGTTGTTTTGGCTTTTATACAAAGCGCAAAACCAGCACAACAATAAAATTTACTTTTTTATTCGAAAGGAAAATCCTTTTTCGAATTTCCGGCTTTTCTCCGGATCTGTTCGATCCGGTTTCTGAATTGATCCAGTTTCGCCTGTTTGGACCACACGCCGATGGTCTCGCTTTGTTCAAGCAGCGCGATGCCTTTCTGCAGATAAGCGATCGCCTTTTCCGGTTCACGCCCCGTTTTCTCGTGAAGCCGCGCGGCCTCATAACAGCTGATGATGTCACCGCTTTCAGCTAACACGCAATAAATTTGCAGCGACTGCTCAAGCGCTCCCCGCTTTCGCAGTGTCGCGGCAGTCATCCGCCTTTCGGCGATCGAAAATAGACTGTCTTCCAAAAAACGGGAAAGTTCCGTCTCCTCCGGATTCAGCATGGCCGCACTGCGGTAAAAATCCGGGACGGACATCCGATGCTCACGGAGCGAATCCGGCTGGTTCAAACCCTTTCGGGTAACACCGGAGAGAAAAAGCAGCAAAGCGGTTAAACTCAGCACGTCAATTTCGTTATGATAAGCGATACCCGCGAGACCGTCCGCATCCAACGTATTGAGAAATTCACGATAGATCTCCGGCGCCATGAAGCCGGGTACTTCGGCTTCCCCCCGCCGGACCTCCAGGATGTCCTGTTCAACGGTGGACAAACGGCAGTTGGGCAGCGTTCTGCGCCAGAATTTCCGGACAATAGGCAGAAAATCGATATGATGCATGCCGGCGCAGAAATCCGGGAAAAAATGGAAATTGCCGCGGCTGCGGATCATCGGGACATCGAAAGATTTCCCATTGTAGGTTAACAGGACCGGGAAACGGGCGAAAGTGATCTCGATCTGGTGCAGGAAGGCCTTCTCATATCCCAGATCCGGCAGGATGAGCTGGTCGATGACATACATGTTGTCCGAATAATATCCCATCCCGATCATGAAAACAAAAGCGGCAGCGGCGGATGAGAGTCCGCTGGTTTCGGTGTCCATTGCCAGAGTCTCTTCTTTTTTGATGTCCGTGCGTCCGACCAGGGATTTGAAGAGGCCGGATTGCGCTATCTCCTGGCTCAGACAGACACTGCCGTGCGTATAGTCAAGCGGATAGGCGCGGCGGTTGAGAAAATATGGTCCAAAGCGGTTTTCCCCGGTGAATCCATCCGGGAAGGCCGTTTCCAATGTCCGGAAGACGTCGCCGGTCCTTTTGGGTGCAGCGGGTTTTTCCGGGAATCCCATGGTGACGCCCAGCCGTTTCAGTTCGGAAAGAATATCACTCATTATTTTCCCTGTCCTGGCATCCGTTGCCTGTCCGCGGATTTTTATGCGCCCCTTTTCGTGACGCGGGCTGGATTGTATGAAGTTTCATCGATCTAATTATACAATGTGTCCGAACGGGGTCACTTCGGCGATTCGACTTTTAATACCCGAACCAGGTATGATTGGGGTGTCAAAGGTAAGAAAAGGTCTTCAATGATGGGATACAGCGGGAGCGCACTGCGCTCCCCTATACGCGCGCTTCGTAGGGACAGCGCACTGGACTGTCCGTGGTCCGCATAAAAAGATTTTATTTGACTTTTAACACTCGAACCGGATATGGAAAAAAGTCGTTGCGATTCTGTTTTTTTGAAAATAGTCCGCATATTCCGAATCGCTGACTTTGCAACCGGTCGGGCGCCTTCCGCAATCACGAATTGCCGGCGAGTCTGTGTTTACGCCGGAAGGAGTCCTTCTCCGATTGCAAGCGCTTCCTGTTTCCCGCCGATCCCGATTTCTCCGGCGGGGCCGACGCAGCCGGGGCAACCGTCCTCGCACTCACAGGATCGGATCAATTCCTGCGTGGCCCGCACAATTTCCCCGAAATGCTGAAAAATCGACTGAGAGAGCCCGATGCCGCCGGGGATCGTCTCATAGATATAAATCGCGGCCCGTCCCTCGAAATGGGTGTCCTCCGGCGCGGTGAGCACATTCAGGTCGCTCACATCGCATTCAAGGAATAATGAAGCGATCTGATGAAAAGCGGAGGAAAAGCCGGCCAGTCCGCTGCGCATTTTAACCGCAGCCTCAACCCGGTGATGACAGTCCGGGCAGAGCGTGGTAAGATTTTCGTCCCTGTTCGCGTCCTGTGGATTTACAAAATTTCGGAAAGGGACGATATGGTGTACCTGGAGCGTTTTCTCCGTTCCGCGGATGCCGCAAAGCTGGCAGCAGGCCTGATCCCGCCGGATGATCTGCTGCCGGATCCCGGGCCAGTCGGCGCCGTAATCGTTGGCGTCATTCCGCCATTCGGACTGTTCGCGCAGCCGGTCACGGAACTGATCTTTCAGCAGCAGGATAAAAGCTTTGGTGTCCAGCACGACTTCCGGCAGATCCAGCGGAAGCTGATCCAGAATTTGGTGGGTCTCGTTATCCCGCTTGCGGTAACCCGTCACCTGTTCGGTGACAGTGACGGCGGCAGTCATTGTTTCCGCATTTTGCAAATTCCCTTTTTCCAGAATTTTGTCCGGCGTGATTCCCGTCTGCCGGATGGCCTCGGTCGTGTAATAAGACCGGTACCGTTCGGCAAGCGCAAAGCTGTCGGTAAGGTTCAGCTCCCGGATCCGGTACGACTCGCCGTTATGGAAATAAATCGCACCTTCGTGGACCATCCAATAGCTGGATGTCCGGTCCACTTCGCCGATCCGGGCCTTGGACGCGTCCAGATTTTCGGTGATAATATCCACTCTTTCCAGACTCCCGTTGCGCAGCGAGACCGTTCGCTGCGGAAGATCCGCCTGGAACCAGAAATATTGTCCGCCGCTTTTCCGGGCGACGCCGGAAGAAACCAGAAAATCCAGCAGCTCGCGGGTGACTTCGGCAGAAAGATTGCCATAAGCCTCATTCTCCGTGAAAGGCGATTCAAACAAGGCGCATTGCAGGTGCTGGAAGAGGATCAACAGATTATCCGGATCGATCAGCGCCGGTTCGACCGATTGCCCGAGGATGAAATCCGGATGTTTCATCAGATATTGATCCACCGGATTCTGTGAGGCGACCAGATAAAAAGAAGCATCCTGTTTGTTCCTTCCGGCTCTCCCCATCCGCTGGTAAGTCGAAGCGATGGAGCCGGGGTAACCGATGGAAATCACACTGTCCATTCCGCCGATATCCATGCCCAGTTCCAGTGCATTGGTAGCGACGACGCAGCGGTCGGTGCCCTGTTTCAGCCCCTGTTCGATGCTGCGGCGCTCCTTGGCCAGATAACCTGACCGGTATCCGTTTGCATCTACGCCGAAGTCGCGCAGCCGGCGCACCGCGGTCTCAACCGACTGTCGGGACTGCGTGAAGATCAAAAGCTGGTTTCTTTTTTTGAGAATGTCAGCGGCCATTTTGGCGGTGGTGTGGATGGCGCCCGCACGGAGGTGGAGCGCCTCATCCACGATGGCGGGGTTGATGAACTGGATCTCGCAGCGTCCGTTTCCGGAAGCATCTTCCGAGAAAGCGACGACATTCTCCCCGATCAATTTCTCCGCCAGCAGTTTTGCGTTGGAGAGCGTGGCGGAACACAGAATATAGCGGGCGGACTGGATACTGGACGTATAGCGGGTAAGAATGCGGCTCAGCC
>CALAEB010000439.1 GCA_937890875.1 uncultured Anaerolineaceae bacterium
GGATTATCCGGCCGGAGGCGCTTCTGTGCAATATTATGCCGGCGAAGGTCTGATGACAATGGCACGGTTGGCAAGAAAAAAAGAGAAATACTGGCTGGCTATTGTTCCTTGTGATTTTCAGGAGTTCTCTCAGGAAAAAATGGAGTCCAAAGCACGTACGACCGATATTGAATGGCCCCACGCGTTTGCCCGCCTGAAGGTCTCGGCCGATGAATTTCTTGAAACATATCCCTGTAACCATATTCATGGCGTCAGCGGTGATTATGTGGAAGAAATGATCAATGTAGCCAAAATACTTGGAATTGAGTACAAAGTTTTTGCATGAATTGAGGAATCATGAACAATAAAGTTGGAATTTATTATGCTTACTGGACACACGAATGGGATGTGGATTTTCATCCATTTGTCGATAAAGTTGCCGATCTTGGTTTTGATGTTTTAGAAGTTAACGGCGGAACGGTTGGCCGGATGTCAAAGGAAGAACGGAAAAGGCTCCTGGACCATGCCAGCGCGCGCGGTTTGGAACTCACTTATTGCATCGGGATCCCAAAAGAATATGATCTTGCTTCTGAGAATTCGGAAATAAGGGGAAAGGGGAGCGATTTTCTGCTGAATCTGATCTATGCGGTTGGTGAGATGGGCGGTGGTGACCTTTCAGGTATTTTGTATGGAACATGGCCGGCGACAATGCCGGAAAGCAACCTGACACGTCAGGATTATCTTGATCTGAGTCTGGAAAGTGTTCGGAAAGTTGCAAAAGCCGCCGAAGATCATAATGTTGTGCTGTGCATGGAAATTGTAAATCGCTTTGAACAATTTCTGATGAATACTGCCGCGGAAGGGGTTGAATATTGTAAGGAAATAAACAGTCCGAATGTGAAACTGCTGTTAGACACATTCCATATGAATATTGAGGAAGACTCAATTAGCAGTGCGGTGGAGACAGCCGGAAGTTTTCTTGGTCATGTTCATCTGGGCGAAAATCATCGTATGCCTCCAGGCTGCGGCCACGGTCATATTAATTGGAATGAATTGGCTTCTGCTTTAAAGAAAACCGGTTTTAAGGGATCGTTGGTAATGGAACCTTTCCTTGTTCCCGGAGGCCAGGTTGGGAAAGACATCAAAATCTGGCGTGATCAGAGTGTGGGATATGACCTTGATACCGAGGCGAGAAAAGCATGTGCTTTCATGAAAAAGACTTTGGAAGCTGCCGGATAAAGAAATGATTGTTTGGAGAGACCCAATCGATCACTGAAGATAACGTTTTCGTTTTTTTTAGTGACTTGTGTCGCCTGAGGCATCGTTAAGATGGGACAAAAAAAAATTCAAACGGTTTGTGGTGAAATTTCTCCTGCAAAGCTGGGGCATTGTCAAATGCATGAGCATATTTTTGTCAAATATACTCCTGCTGCTGATAAAAATTCTGCTTTGCGGATTGATGATGAGGAAAAATCAACCCTGGAACTGTTGGATTATTGCCAATATGGCGGCCGGACGATTGTGGATGCTCAGCCAATTGGCGGCTTTACAGCGGATGAGCACACGCTCCGGAGTGAATATTATTGTTTCAACGGGATATCACCTCCCGATGTTTTATCCGGAGGACCATCCGATTCATTTTGCGGAGAAACAGGAACTGGAAGATATATTCCTGGAAGAACTCAGCGAGAAAATCCGGGATCCTGGTTTAAAAGAACCCTATGAGAATGTTAAGGCGGGAATGGTAAAAGCAGCGATTCCCGCAGAAGGCCCGATAGGTCGTTATGAAGTCTTACTGCGCGCTGCGGCAAGTTCTGCTGCCAAAATGAGTGTTCCGCTGATGTTACACACTGAGAAGGGAAAATCAGCGCTTGCGGCCATCTGCATGTGCGAGATGGAAGGCCTCCCCGCAAAACGAATGCTTGTCTGCCATGTTGACCGTCAGGCAACCGATTACACTGTTCATGAGGAAATTGCCCGGACCGGTGCGTTTTTGGAATACGACACAATCCACCGGCTTGCATATCACGATGATAAAAGCGAATATAAACTGATTCACTATATGATTAATGCTGGCTATGCCGGACAATTGCTCTTTTCACTTGATACAACAGCGAAAAGGCTGAATCATTACGGCGGTGAAATTGGGCTTTCCTACCTTTTGCGAACATTTCTTCCAGCGTTGCAATCTGCCGGAGTGCCAGGCGCTGTATTACATCAAATTGCATATGAGAATCCGATCAGTGTATTTTGTTCATAAGATTTTTGTGATTTAAAACACTTGACTTTGCGAACTTACTATGTAAATTAATTAATCATGTAATTACATGATAACATCATCAATTAATTTTTAATTTATAAATTTCATGGTTAATGGAACCATGGGTTTACCTATTTTAGGAGGAAAAAGATGAATAAGAAGTTGTGTATCCCTTTTGTTGTCTTGGTTGTTGTAAGTACAATATTGGCCGCTTTTGCCTCTGTTGCTGCTGAAGAACCAAAAAAGATCGTGATTGGTTGGGCTCCTCCCGACATTACCGGTGTGTTTGCGACTGCGACCAATTTCTTCCAAGCGTCTGTCGATGATGCAAACAAGAATGGTTTTGATGTCAATCTTATAACACAGTCAGTGACAAGCCATACTGCTTTTGCAGATCAAGTAGCGATCATTGAAGATTTCATTCAACGAAATGTAGATGTTATCGCAATCTCACCAGTTGAAGTAGATGTTGTTAAACCAGTTTTACAACGAGCTGTTGAAGCTGGTATTCCTATAATCGTCGTAAATATGCTTGAACCGATTGAAGGAGTTGATGCATCAACCTATATTGGCTTTGACAATACAGTTGGAGGAGAGATCTCTGCTTACGCTGTGCTAGATTACTTCGGTGGTCCTGGCGTTCTTGGATCCGGAGAAAAAGTTGATATTGCTGAGGATCAGTATCTCGATGCAGAATTTTGGAAAGGTCTATATGAGAATTTGTCGGATGAGGAAAAAAGCAATATTAAAGCGCGTGGAGCGATTATTGAAGGTATTGCCGGAGATTTTTTCTCTAATGCTCGGCTTCAGGGTTTTCACAATGTTGTAGATGAATTCCCCGGTATTGAACTTGTTGGAAATACGTGTGCGGCTGATTGGAATCGTGAAAAGGGTGTCAAATGCATGGAAGATTTTCTCCAAGCTAATGCGACAAATTTAGATTTTGTCTGGGCAGCTTCAAATGAGATGGGCTTAGGTGCAATGCTGACTGCCCAATCTGCCAATCGGCTTGAAGTTGCAAGCGAAACCCCAACAATCGGTGACGAGACGGTCGCTGTTTTTACGAATGATCTTACCCCCGAATCGGTAGATCGGATTGCTGAAGGGAAAATCATTGCAGAAACAACACATGGTTTTGCTGATTGGGGTTGGTTTGGCGGGCAGTTTGCTGTTCAATTAGCCTGTGGTGAAACTGTTCCTTCTACTTATGATATTCGCCCTCGCACAGCATATTTAGTCAATGCTCGGCAGTTCTATCCCACTCCTGTTCTTCCCTCCATTGATTGGGCGGAAATAGGAGCAAATTGCAAGTAGTCACTAACTTTTGTTTCAATGAAGGAGTCTGATATAAAAGGCGGACTCCTTCATAGTATGGAAATATTGAAGATCGTTATTAGTTCGTTCTTGTTTCCATTCAAAAGATAAAGGAGCTGTCTATGAAATTTCAATCGAAAGTTGTCATCGTGACAGGAGCAGGAGCTGGGATTGGATTGGCAACTGCTTTGAAATTTGCAGAATCAGGCGCATTTGTCGCTTTGGTAGATACAAATATTCAGAATGGCAAGAAAGCATTGGAAATAATCGAACGAAATGGTTGCGAAGCAATTTTATGTGTTGCTGATATTCAGGATAGTTCCCAAGTGCGAGGGGCTATTGAGAAAGTAATACAAAAATGGGGAAGGGCGGATATTTTGGTAAATAATGCTGGAGTTTATATTCAAGGGAATGCGAATGAGACAAGCGAAGAGGCTTGGGAACGTCTCTTGAAAATCAATTTAACCGGCGCTTTCTTATTTACCAAATATATATTCCCGGCGATGGAAAAACAAGGCGGAGGTGTGATTATTAATGTAGCATCTGAGGCCGGGCTTGTAGGAATTAAAGATCAGGTTGCCTACAATGTTTCCAAAGCTGGTGTGATCGCATTGACGAAGAGTTGCGCAGTGGATTTTGCTTCGTATGGAATTCGGGTTAATAGTGTTTGCCCGGGAACGACCGATACTCCTCTGGTGCAGGAATCAATTAACCGTTCAGCGGATCCATTTGTTGCAAAGAGAAACTTAGAGAGCATCCGTCCATTAAATCGTCTTGGTAAACCTGAAGAAATAGCTTCTGCGATTCTGTATCTTGCCAGTGACGAAATCGGATATGCGACAGGATCAATTTTTAGTATTGATGGCGGATATACTGCGCAATAAACAGTTGGAGAAACTTCATGGTGACGAAAAAAGTATTGCTTCGTATGGAGAGAATTGATAAAAAGTTCCCTGGAGTGCATGCTCTTAACCAGATAGATTTGGACCTATATGCAGGCGAAGTTCATATCCTATTGGGAGAAAATGGCGCAGGAAAATCAACTTTAATGAAGATATTAAGTGGTTCGTTGGAAAGGGACAGCGGTAATATCTGGATCGATGGAAAAGAAGTTGGTGATTTGGATCCAGAGCATTCGAAATCATTAGGGATTGGAATGGTTTATCAAGAATTAAGTCTCTGTCCAAATCTGAGTGTAGCTGAGAACATTTTTTTAGGAAACTTGCCAAAGACAAAAATAGGTGCAGTGGATTGGGAAAAATTAAATAAGATGGCTAAAGAAAGCCTGGTTTCATTAAATGTTTCCATCGATCCCAGAATGCTGGTTCGGAATCTTGAGGTTGCTGAACAACAGTTAACGGAGATTGCTCGCGTAATTAATAGGCAATCCAAAATTTTGTTGCTTGATGAACCTACGTCTGCATTGTCTGATGCTGAAAGAGATCGTTTGTTTGAGCTTATCCGGCTACTACAAAGTAAAGGAGTAGGAATTATTTATATTTCTCATCGATTAAATGAAATAAAAATGATTGGTACTCGGGTAACAGTTATGCGGGACGGAAAGGTAGTGGATACAATACCAGTAGAAAAAACAGATGAGAACCAATTAATCCAAAAGATGGTTGGACGAAAATTGAATGAGCAATATCCGAAGATACATACAAAAATTGGCGACAAGATTTTAGAGATAAAAAATCTATCCTCAGAGAATAAGTTTAAAAACGTCAATTTCCAATTGCATTCCGGAGAGATTTTGGGCATTTTTGGCTTAATGGGTGCTGGACAAACTGAATTGGCTCGCTCGATTTTTGGTCTTGATTCAAAAATGAGTGGTGAGGTTTTAATTGATGGCTGTGTTTTAACGAAACACAACCCGAATGATTCAATTCGGCATGGGCTAGGCATGTTAACGCGCGATCGTAGGGAAGGTCTTGTTCCTATGCTGGAAGTTCCCCAAAATGTCACTTTGGCTATCCGTAGTCAAGAGTCCTTTGGCCAGATAATCAAATTAAGGACTGAAAAGGAATTTGCGAACAAATTTGTTAATTCTCTGCAAATCAATCCCCCAATTATTAATCGGAAAGTGGTTTTTTTTAGTGGGGGAAATCAACAGAAAATTATTTTGTCCAGATGGCTGTGCTGTGAATCCAAGGTTTTAATCTTTGATGAACCTACCCGTGGAATTGATGTGGCTGGCAAGGCAGATGTTTTCCGTTTGATGAGTCAACTGGCAAATGAAGGGATTGGCATTGTAATGATTTCATCTGAAATTCCAGAAATAATTGCTATGGCAGATCGAATTCTTGTGATGAGGCGAGGAGAAATTGTAACTGAATTTCAGCAATCGGTCACTCAGGAAGACCTCTTGTGCGCCGCCAGTGAGTTTTAATCTTGGAGTGTAAATATGTCAAATTCTATTGAAAATGAAAAATCTTGTGCTGAAACAGCTGACCGTTATGAAATATCTGCGAAGTCTAATTATTCGAGTGTGGTTAAAAGTACACTTTTGAAATCTGGACCAATCATTGCCTTTCTGCTACTGGCCATTTATTTATCTTTCGCTTCTCCTTATTTTTTAACCGGTTCAAATATTGTCAATATTGTTCGGCAAACATCCATTACCGCCATTCTTGCTATCGGTCAAACACTGGTAATTATTACAGGAGGAATTGATCTTTCCGTAGGAGCAATTTCGGCGCTCAGCGCTTCAGTTGCGGCGGTACTGATGACGCAGCAATTTCAAATTGGCGGATTCATGATTGGACCGGTCGGAGTTGGTTGGGGAATCATTATTGCAATGCTTGTTGGTGTCAGTGTAGGCGTAATAAATGGGGTAATTGTCGCTAAAGGTCGTATCCCTGATTTTATTGCGACCATGGGCATGTCTATGACCATTCGGGGAATTGCGCTTCTGGTAACAAAAGGGATGCCAGTGCCGTCACACGCGGTCGCTACTGAATTAAAAGGATACCTTCCTGAGCAAATTGTTTGGCTTGGAAATGGGTCCATCTTAGGATTTCCTGCATCGGGCGTCGTAGCGATTCTGGTAGTTTTAGTTGGTTGGTTTATTTTACGATATACGGTATTAGGACGTAACGTTTATGCAATTGGAGGAAATCGAGATGCGGCTCGTGTGTCGGGGATTAATATTGTTCGGACAAAAATCTTAGTATATGGAATCTCAGGATTGATGGCCGCCGTGGCCGGTATTGTTCTTTCAGGGCGTTTGAATTCAGCCAATGCATTGATGGCAGATGGAGAGGATATGAAATCTGTTGCTTCAGCAGTAATTGGCGGTGCTAACCTGGCTGGCGGAGATGGTGGTGCAATTGGATCGCTATTCGGTGCATTGATCATGGGTACCTTAGCAAATGGCCTGAATCTTTTGAATGTTAATGCCTTCTGGCAAAGAGTTGTTCAAGGCTTAGTGATTATCGGTATTGTACTTTTTGATCAATGGCGCCGCCGTAAGTTCAAGGCATAACTCTAGTGACAAAAGATTAAATACCAATTAGAGCGGTTAATAGATCTTTTTCAATTTAGGTTTCAGAACTTTAGCAAAATGAGCTTGGCCAAAGGTCTCTGACGGATAGCGCTGAATTCAGACATAATCTTTAGTGTAAAAAATGGCAAAGATTATGCCAAAGATCGGGGTGGAAAGATTTCGTATTTTTTTTGAGTTTTGTTCGGTGATTGCAAGGCAAATGGAAGGAATATTTGAGTTTTGGAAACGTTGGAAAAAAGGTTGACTGTGCTCGATATCATAGATATAATGAATTGTAATAACAGGATTACAGGGAAACATTTAAACCTATTTTGATGAAGGATGCATGCCAATGTTACGAAAGATTGATTTTGATAGTCATATTCCTTATTATATTCAACTGACAGAAATTTTTAAGGAAATGATAGAGACAAACGAATGGAAGCCTGGTGATCAAATCAGCGGTGAAGAGGAATTATGCCGTACCTATCAAATCAGCCGAACAGTAGTACGACAAGCGCTGCGGGAGTTAGAACAAGATCGTGTAATTGTGCGTCGTAAGGGTAAAGGCACCTTTATTGCTCAGCCAAAAATTGTCGAAGGGCTTGTTGAGAAGTTAACCGGTTTCTATAGAGACATGGTCGAGCGTGGCCTTGATCCAAAAACGGTTGTTCTGCATCATAGAGTGATTTCGGCAAATGAAAAAGTAGCCAATTCACTGGAAATTCCGATTGGGGCAAAAGTCTTTGACATTTATCGCTTGCGTTCAATTAACAATGAGCCCATACAACTGGTAACAACTTATATTCCTTATGAGTTTTGTCCGAAACTGGCAAATGTGGATTTGACAAATCGGTCTTTATATGAATTTCTTGAAAAGGAATGCGATATATTCATTGCACGCGGGCAGCGTTTTATAGAAGCTGTAAGTGCCTCAGGTGAAGTTGCATCCTATTTACAAATTTCAAAAGGGGATCCGTTAATTATGTTGGAGAGTATTAGCTATCTCGAAAACGATACCCCGATTGAATACTATCAAGCTTTTCATCGGGGAGACCGGTCACGTTTCGAGGTCGAGTTAATACGATCCAGGAGTATGAAAGGAAAAATCCAGGATATTGTCGAAAATCCTGAAAATTTGCCTGAAGCAAGTGTGATCATCTCCTCTGCCAAAGATTGAAGGATAAATTTCATGTGAATTAAGTATTAAAGGTCGTTTTTATCCAACATTGAACATTCAATTGATCGACTGGGACTAATTGTAGAATATAAATTCGAAATGCAAAATTTAAAAAATATCCGACTGTATTTTTGCATTGTATGAAATATGGCCTGAAACATTTTGTTTGATAAAAAGGATCAATGAAAAAATGATTATGTTACCAAAACCAGCTACTGTTCCTACGATGTACTTTATTGGTGTGACTACACAACAGTCATCCATCATGAAGATTTTTCCGAAATGGGCTGAAGCATTGGGGATTGATGCTGTTTTAAAAGGGATTGATATCCCAATTCACGCTCGGGAAGAAGATTACCGAGCCTGTGTCGATTTTATCAAAAATGATCCGCTTTCGCTGGGAGCACTTGTCACGACGCATAAAATCGATTTATACAATGCTGCAAAAGATATATTTGATGAATGTGATTCGCTGGCACTTTCATTTAGTGAACTTTCTTCGATTTCCAAAAAAGATGGAAAGCTGGTGGCAAAAGCAAAAGATCCTATCTCCAGCGGATCAGCACTTAATGAATTTATTCCAACCGATCATTGGAAACACACGAATGGAGCAGCCTGCGTGCTTGGTGCCGGCGGGAGCGCTTTATCGATTGCCTGGAATCTGGCGAAAAAGGAACAAGGGGATAACATTCCGTCCAGAATTTTTCTCACCAATCGAAGTGCGCCAAGACTCGAAAAAGCAACCCGGGTTTTGTCTGGTCTGAATGTTCCGATCCACTATTGTTTATGTCCTATTCCTCATCTGAATGACATGATTGTTGAATCTCTTCCGGAAGGTTCCTTGATTGTCAACGCCACAGGATTAGGAAAAGACCGTCCGGGGTCACCATTAACGGATGGCTGCCTTTTTCCGAAAAACAGTATTATTTGGGAAATTAATTATCGGGGAACACTTGAGTTTATGCGCCAGGCCGAAAAACAGAAATCAGAGAAAGACCTGTTTGTCGAAGATGGCTGGGCATATTTCATTTATGGCTGGACACAGGTCGTTGGGGATGTTTTTCATATTGATATCGAGGGTGATCGTTTTGATATTTGCAATCAGATCGCTCGTGAGATGGGGAAATGATTTTATGAAAGCACTGATTACTCCACGCTCATTCGGAAAAACAGATCCGGAAGTCTTTGAGATCCTTAAGAAGACCGGACTTGAACTTGTATGGAATGATACCGGTAGTATTTTGAATAAAGCGCAAATGAAGAAAATGCTGGAAAATTGTGATGGCATCATCGTTGGTGTAGATCCATTGGATGCTGACATCATCGAGACTTCACCGAAATTAAAGGCAATTGCCAAATATGGTGTTGGTGTGGATAACATAGATCTGACGGCCGCAGAAAAACACGGAATCAAAGTTTCTCGGACGACAGGGGCGAATTCTGATGCGGTCGCAGATTACACGATGGCATTGATGCTCTCTGTCGCCAGAAAAGTGCTGCAGATTGATGCTGGTTGCCGGAACGGGGATTGGAAGAAAATCACAACCATTGATTTAAATCATAAAACAATCGGCATCTTTGGCTTGGGAGCAATTGGAAAATTGGTTGCAAAACGTGCGCAGGGGTTTGATATGAAAGTGCTCGCTTATGATGTTTGCTGGGATTCGCAGTATGCCGATCAACACCGTATTGAAAAAGCAGAACCGGAAGAGATTTTCCGCCAAGCTGACTTTATCAGCCTTCACCTGCCTCTTACCCCGGAAACACGGGATTTTGTCGGGACATATGAAATTTCACTGATGAAACCAACTGCGATTTTCGTTAATACCGCCCGAGGCGAGATTGTTAACGAAGACGCGCTTTTGGCGGCGTTGCAGGAAGGGAAAATTTACGGTGCCGGAATTGACGCTTTTCGAGAAGAGCCTCCTGCTAATAAAGCCTGGTTTGAACTCGAAAATGTTGTTATTGGTTCCCATTGTGCTGCATCTACTGTGGGAGCGATTGAAAATATGGGAAGGAATGCTGCTTGGAATTTGATTCGTGATTTAGGGCTATAAGGCTGATTTATCTGAAAACTGACCGTTTCCCAGATAAAAAGATATTGAGTAAATGAATGAGGTACGAAATGGAAAAAGAGCAGATTATTACAAAACTGAAGGAATGCGGTTCGGTTGCGGTAGGCAGTCTTACCTCAGGTGCGAAAAACGGAGATTTTAATCAGATCACCCAAACTGCCAAGATATTTATCGAACGGATTAAAGAAGCGCATGGTCAATGATGGAAATTGAGGAACGATAGGAGATTGATTCATGAATCCATATAGGATTGATTTTGATCTGATCACTGGTTTTTGTAAGAGTGGCATTGTCAAACCGGTCCAACGCAGAGTTTCAAATATGAAAACGCAGTTTCTTGATGAAAAAGCTGCGCAAAAAGCGATTGAGGACGGAGATCCGATATTGTATGAGTTTAATACATTGCTCAATGAGGAGAAACACAGTGCGCTTGCCTTTGGCACTACAATTATTTATCCCGGAAAAATTGGTGATGAATACTATATGACAAAGGGACATTTCCATACAGTCTTAGATACCGCTGAGGTTTATTATTGTTTAAGTGGAAATGGTTTTATGATGATGGAAACTCCTGAAGGGGAGGTTGATATAAAGGAACTTCATCCTGGCGAAGCCGTCTATGTTCCCGGAAGATGGGCGCATCGCAGTATCAATCATGGGAAAGAGCCTTTTGTCATGTTTTTTGTATATCCAGCTGACAGCGGGCATGATTATGGAACGATTGAGACAAAAGGTTATCGCAAATTGGTCATTGAAAAAGACGGCAAACCAATTGTGATTGATAATCCAAATTGGAAATAATGCTTTGCAGTTCTCTTGTTTTTCCTTCGAAGGAAAAATAAGAGAACTGTGAGTTTTCCCTTTTATTCAAAGAGGAATCCCATATTTCAAATCATTGATAAAAGAAACGCCTGAATCCCAGCGTTTTATGGTTATGAGGGTTTGAATATTTTAAGTTCTCATAACCATAACAAAATCAATTTGCTTATTTTGAATCGGCGTAAATCTTGTCGAATTCTTCCAGAAACGCATTGACAATCGCTTCATTTTGGATGATCAGAACCTGTTCATCATTGCGGGTCTCAGCGGATCGGGTGAAATTATAGGATCCGGCGCTCACTACTGACTCGTCGAAAATAAAAACTTTTTGGTGCATCAGATTGTCATCACTGCCGTCCAGATAGATCGGAACGCCGGCCCGCTGTAAATTTTCGGCCTCACCGCCGCCATCTGTGAACGCTTTTTCCCCTTCAAAAATGACGATCACATCCAACCCGTCGTCATAACGGTCGATCAGCGCCTGTCCCAGATCGTCCGAAGCAAACGAATAAGCCAGCACATAAATGCTTTCTTTTGACGCATGGATCAGTGATAAAAGCGAATCTTCGACCCCGTCTTCTGGCGAAAAGCGGATCAGCAGCCGGGTGCCGTCAGCCAGTGTCAGAATCGGCGCGGGTTCGGTTTTGGGGCTGGCGGCGCCGAATTTTTTGTCCAGGAACATTTCGTTGAATTCATCGCGGAAAATCGCGTTGACTTCGGATGAGACGATCCGGATCATATAATTGTTGTCATAAAAAAAGCTGCCCGGTGTCATATTTGCGGAACCGCTGATCGTAATATCCTGATCAATCACGATGAATTTCGAATGCATCAGTCCGTCTGAATTGGACGTCACGACTTTAACCCCGGCTTTTTCCATTGACCGGATGACATCGCTGTCTGCGTTTTCGCTGTGGATGACCAGCCGCACTTCGACGCCATCCCGAACTGCCTCCTGCAGGGCTTCGCCCGATCGGGTGTCGGTAAAGTTATAGGTCGCGATATAAATCCGTTCCTGCGCCTCATCGATATCGCTGAGGATCATATTCTGAAGCGTCCGGTCGCGAGTTTCCTCTCCCGGGTCATTGAAATAAACTTCGATGGAATCTTCCCCGTTATCCGCTTGGACGGTGACAGGCGCGAAGCTCAGCAAAAGAAGACTGAGCACCAGGAAGAGAAGAACTTGTTTTTTTGTCATGATTATCCCTTTGTTTTTCTTTTTAATAATATTCGTTTCTGGTTAGTTAAAAAAGACTTTTTTCCGAAGAAACCTTATTTTCCCCGCTCTGCGCCGCAATGGTACAGCAAATAGATCCCTTCCTGGAAAAATGGAGTGCTGTCGCACCGGTTTTGGTATGCTTCCGGCAAGGCTGTTTCTTCTGCTCCTTTCAATAGATTCCGCAGAAAAAAGAATGGTCGGCTTTCCCGGAGGATGGCTTGCGCTTCAATCCCATAATAGTCGTAACAAATGGTGTCATACTTTGAACAAAGTTCATACAAATAGAAATCTCCAGGCAAAATGCTCAGAACCGGCAGATTTTGCGAATTGATTTGCTGCAGCTTTTTCAGGAAAGGCTCCGGATCCAGTCTCGTTGAAAGAAAGTAAGGTTCGGATAGTTGATTGATTTTTGCCAGGTCGCTGTTCGGCAGGTCTTCATGAATCCGGTGGAGGCTGATCCCGAAGGATATATTTCCGCAGACAAAAAGCGCAACCGTCACCCATAGGATTTGTTTTTCACGGAAGATTTGTTTCATTGCGCTTCCGAGCAAAAATGAAATCAGCAGCACGCAGACCGGATACAACGGCAGAAAGTTCCGGTTGAACGGAACGTAACCGGTGATGCCGCAGAATAAAAATGGGATGAGGATGACCGCAATCGCTAATCTGACCGGGTAACTGAAGATTTCCTTCATCTTTTTGGTCATGAACAAAACGATCAACGCTGCCGCGGATAAAACAGCCAGCCAAAGCCGCCCGGCAAAGAAACCCTGCCAAAGTCCGGCGAAGTTCTGCCCGACCACATTATGGAAGAAGGTGGAAATTCGGCTTGCGTCGCTGACCGGCGAGTACGTTCCTCCCCGCAGGTAAATGTTGATCAGCTGCTCGCTGACCGGGAAATATAACGGAACTGTGAACAACACCCCGAAAGACAGCGCGATCAGCATTTTCATGCCGGCATTGTTCAGCAGGTATCCGCAACCCCTGCGAAATGTTTGGGGCCTGTTTTTTTGAGAAAAAAACGCGGCGATGGCCTCAGCAAATAAGAAGAACATGCTGGCTGCGACGAAAATGGCATTGAAAGGAATTGTGTAAATCAGGAGCGTGGAGACGATCGCCGTGGCAACTGCTGTCCCGGAAGCCGGTTTTTGCTGATACGAAAACAAGAGATAAATCAACAGGCTTATCAGGAAAAAACTCAGGCTGTAACCGCGGATCTGCGTTCCCCAGGCATAGAATGGAAGCGTCGTGCATAACAGGATTCCGCTGAGAATACCCAGCCTTTTTTTCATTTTTTCGGCCGCTGCCATTGTGAAAAGAACGGTCAGTCCGCTGAACACGAGAAATGGCAGGCGCAGAATCCAGGTCGCGGCAGTCAGCTCCTGAAATGAGGACACCTGCAGCAGCCGCAGATATGCCGTGAGGATCAAATTCAGAAAGATGTGATTATTCGGATAATCGTAGGTGATTGCGGAAAATAAAATGTTCTGATTCAGACAATAATTTTTTACCGTGAAGATCTCATCTCCCCAGAGCGGCTGCCGCAAAAGGAAAATGCAGGCAAAGAGAAGGAAGGGGAGAAAGATGACGAGCCACAACCGCAGCATTCTCCGTCTTTGCCAAAGCAGTCCGGCGTAATTTTGAATCGCTTTTCCGATGGCTCCCACACAACTGAGCAAATACAGCCCGCACATCAGCAGGGTTGACGCATAAAAAAAACGGGCGAACCGGTTGCCCGCCATGGCGGGGTAGATGATCCGGTAAACACGCCCGTTTTGTGCGGGGTCGGTGTTGTCGGAGGCCGAAAAGACGATCGTTCCGTTATCCCAGATAACAAAACTGCCCAGCCCTTTTTCGCGCACACTTTCGGTCGTATCGGAAAAATCCCTCCGGATTTCGAGCGTGTTCTCAAGGATCACGACCGACAATTTTCCTCTGGCAATATTCGGATCTCCGATGGTGCCAAGGTAGGCGTATCCCTGATCCGGTTGGATGGTGCTTATTTCCTTGTCAAAATAAAAGATGTTGAATTTCCCGAGCCGGTTCAGGAAAAGCAAATAGGAACAGGTCAGCAGCAGAAGGCAGATCGGTTTGAGAAATTTGCGAATCTTTTTCATCAGTTTCCGGCAGAGAAGGCAAAGAAATCGGCTGAGGGTATTATATCATTGAGAGAATCGCTGTCAACCGGAGCGGTCTCGGCGATGCAAAACAAGATGCTGGCGGAAAGAAGGCGGGTGGAAAAACGATATCAATTACAATTAGGAAACCTGAATAATGAATGACAGGAATCCGAGTTCCAGAAGATCTGTCTATGGATGATATCTTTACGGGACAGTGCAGGGGAGTTTGAACCCGCTTTCGTTTTAATAACCGATATCGCTTATCGCTGTTTCAGGTTGCCGGCATGGAGGGTTATGTTTTCTTTTCTGAAAAAAATCATGCGTAGAATTCGCGGGGAACCGGATATTGAACTGCTTGTCCGGAATGGGATGGCCGTGGGAGTTAATCTGCATATGCAGGATCACTGCCGGATTGATATTTCTTTTTGCTGGCTGATCTCCATCGGGAATAATGTCACACTTGCTCCGAATGTCAGTATTATTGCGCATGATACCAGCACGAAAAGGCATTTGGGTTATACCAAAATCGGACTTGTTTCGATTGGGGACAACACTTTCGTGGGACAGGATGCAACTATTTTACCGGGCGTGCGGATCGGCCGGAATTGCATCATTGGTGCGGGCAGTGTTGTCAACAGAGACGTTCCGGACAATAGCGTTTTCGCCGGGAATCCGGCCCGTTTTCTGTGTTCAACGGAAACGTTTGTCAGCCGGAATAAAGAACTGATGGCCAATCACCCGGTTTTTGATTTTTCCTGGACAACACAATCAGGCGTATCCGAGGAAAAGAAACACGTGATGATTGAGAGACTGCAGGATGGGATCGGTTTTATCGAATGACACCGGAGATTGCCGTGACCTTCGATTGACCGGGCGGATGATAAGGTCTGTAACAACAAAACGGCATACGAAACAAGCGCATCTCTTTTGAAGAAAGCGGAATGCCTATGGTCTTTTTCCACAATTTGGAGCGTGTGAGCCGCAAATGACTGCGGTTCACAATTTGAATGACGGGTTCCGGGCCGGATTCGTATTATTTGGTAGAATTAGGCTGGATATATTAAGGCATCTTTATTCATATATTTTCGCTGTCTGAGACAAAGCGCAAAGGTCCCCAAATCGTTTAGAAGAGGTTGCAGTATGGAAGATGAAACCATAACTATTGAGATGTTTAATGAATTCGTGCAAGTTGCTGAAGTGGAGCTGACTCCGGAAGAAGCTGTTTCCATCCGTGCGAAGATGAACGAACAGCTGAAAGTCATTCATGAATTGGAAGCGATTCCTTTGGAAGCGGATCTGCCTCCTGTTATTCACGGGAATCCATACCCCCGTGAAATTCAGGCTCCTTTACGTGAAGATATCTGGACACCTTTCGAAAATCCCCAGTCGATTATTTCGCAGGCGCCAAGGTCGCAGGATGGCTATATTGTCTCTCCCGATGTTCCACACCAGAGGCTGGGGTAAATTATGACAGAATTAATTGAATTGTCAGCGCTTGAACAAGCAAAACTGATCCGGGAAAAGAAAATTTCGGCAGTTGAACTTCTCGAAGCAACCTTGAAACAGGTTGACGCGGTGGACGGTCGTCCCGGTTCCCTGGACACACCTGTGGAAGAGCCGGAAGACCTGGAAAAAGTGCATGCCTTCATTCTGTTGACAAAGGCCCATGCATTGGAAAAAGCGGCTGAAGTGGACCGAAAAATCGCGGCGGGTGAAGCGCTCGGTGTGCTTGCCGGGGTGCCTTATTCCGCGAAAGATGTCTATTGCACCAAGGGGATCCAGACGACGGCCGCTTCGAGGATTCTGGAAGGCTGGAAACCGCCGTATGATTCTACCGTGATTGAACGGATGAACCAGGCCGGTGCTGTGATGTTCGGAAAAGTGAATCTGGATGAGTTTACATTCGGTGGATCGAATGAGACGACCGCTTTTAAACCGACTGTGCGCAATCCATGGGGATTGGACAGAGTCCCCGGCGGTTCATCCGGAGGTTCGGCCGCTGCCGTATCAGCCAACGAAGGTGCGATTTCATTGGGAACGGATACCGGCGGTTCGATTCGCGAACCGGCGGCATTTACCGGTATTGTCGGTGTAAAACCGACTTATGGCCGGGTTTCCCGCTATGGTGTGATTCCGTTTGCGTCTTCAATGGATACCATGGGACCGCTTACCCGGACCGTTTCAGATGCGGCTGTTGTGCTGCGTGAGATTGCCGGATTTGATCCGCGGGATAATGTTACCGGACGGGTTCCGGTGGAGGATTATCTGGCTGAACTTGAAGAAGGGATCCGGGGGCTGCGGATCGGAATCTCCCCGGATTATCTGAAAATAACCTATTTGGATGATGACGGAAATTATTCTTCTGCTGCGATTGATCCGGAAATTGAAAAAAGTGTCTGGCGGGCTGCGGAAATATTCCGGAGCCTGGGCGCTGAAATTATTGAAGACGTTCCGATGGCCAACACCAAATATTCGGTTCCGGCTTATTTTGTGATTACCCGGATTGAGGCGTATTCCAATTTACAGCGTTTTGACGGGCTGAAATATGGGCATACAACCAAAGAACCGGTCCGGGATATGTATGAACTTTACTATAAAAGCCGCGGCGAAGGATTTGGCTATCAGGCAAAACTTCGTCTGTTAACAGGAATGTTTGCCAGCCAGGAGAAATTTTATGAGAAGTATTACCGGCGGGCGCAGCGTGCCCGGGCGTTGATCCGCCGCGATTTTGACGATGCGTTTGATCCGGCGGGAAAATACCGGCTGGATGCGATCTTAACGCCGTCGACACCTTCCCCCGCTTTTAAATTCGGCGGCGCAACGGCTTCGGATTCGCTCCTGATGCAGTTCGCGGACCAATTTACTTCCCCGATGAATTTTGCCGGTACGCCGGGAGTCAGCTTTCCATGCGGCCTAAGCTCGGAAGGATTGCCGATTGGGCTGCAGGCGACGGGATATGATTATTGTGAGTCAAAAATCCTGCGGATAGCCTACGCTTTTGAACAAGCCACGAGTGAAGAAGACTGGCGAAAAGTTAAACCGGCAGCGCTTCGGTAAGGGGAGGAAAAGACGATGACAGAATACGAAGTAATTATCGGGCTTGAAACCCATATTCAATTAAATACGGTGACGAAAGCATTTTGCGGGTGTAAAGCCGATTCCTGGGGCGATCCGGCAAATACCAATATCTGCCCGATTTGCACCGGACAACCGGGGGCGCTGCCGAGCACGAATAAAGCGATGGTGGAAAAAGCGCTGATGCTTTGTCTGGCGATGGATTCCGATATTAATATGGATTCCTATTTTGACCGGAAAAACTATCTGTATGCCGACCTTCCGGGCGGTTACCAAATTACCCAGAATGATAAATCGATCGGACGCGGCGGACATTTGGATTTCCTGATGGACGATGGGCGGGAGGTCCGCTGCCATATTCATAATTTGCATATGGAAGAGGACGCCGGAAAGACCAAGAATGAAGGCGATATCCGTCTGATCGATATGAATCGCTGCGGTGTTCCGCTGGTTGAAATGGTGACCATGCCGGATCTCCATTCCGCGGACGAAGCGGCCACTTATCTGATGCGCCTGCGCCAGCTGCTGCGCTGGCTGGGAATTTCGGAGGCGAACATGGAAAAAGCGCATCTGCGTTGTGACGCAAATGTTTCCATCCGACCGAAGGGCGCGACAGAATTGGGCAAAAAGTGCGAGATCAAGAATATCAACTCGATTGAGGCGGTCCGCATGGCGATCAATTTCGAAATCGACCGCCAAATTCGGGAGACTGAAGCCGGAAACAAAATTGAGCAGTGGACGATCGAGTGGGACAATGATGCGCAGGAACTGCGGAAGATGCGTTCCAAGGAAACGGCAGCGGATTACCGCTATTTCCGCGAACCGAACCTGATGCCGGTGCATATCACGGAAGCGTTTCTTGCGGAAGTAAAAGCGAAGATGCCGGAGCTTCCTTTGGCGCGCCGGGCGCGTTTCATTTCTGAGATGGGACTGCCCGAATATGACGCGACCGTGCTGACAGCGGAACGGGATACATCCGAGTTCTTTGAAACCGCCTGCAGGGCCTATACCGGCGATAATAAACGGGTCTCCAACTGGATGATGAATGAAGTGCTGCGGATTGTCAATGAACGGGGATTGAGCGTATCCGATTTGAAAATCAGCGGGCAGGATTTGGCGGATATTATCCGGCTGGTGGACGCAAAAACGGTCAACACCTCTACCGGAAAGAAGCTGGTGGATCTGGTTCAGGACAGCGGAAAACCTCCGAAAAAAATCGTTGAGGAAGAGGGATTGGGTCTGGTCAGCGATGATTCCGCGATTCGGGAAATCTGCGCCAGGGTCGTGGAAAATAATCCTAACGAGGTTGCCACCTATCGGGGAGGCAAAGAGACGCTGATCGGCTGGTTTGTCGGCCAGGTGATGCGTGAGATGCGCGGCAAGGCCGATCCTGAGAAAGCGAAAGCGATTCTGGAAGAATTATTGAAAGCCGGATAATGTGAAAATAAAAGCGGATCTGTTGTTTTTGTCCAAAGCGCAAAAACAACAGATCCGCAGAACGTTTTGTTTCGTGCTGATCGTTTCATCTTTCAATTGATTAATGGCTAATATTTATATCCCAGTAAGTTCCAATAATTTAACCAGAATACGGCTCCAATAAAAGCTATCATTACAATTGAATAGAATATTTTGTCGAATATTTTTATTTTGTCTGCTGACCAGCTTCTGATCCATATGACTAAAAATCCGATACTCAGTACGGATACGAAGAATAACAATGTCAGCATAATTTTCGCCGATAGGGAAACTCCGAAAGCAAACGCAGGAAAACCGGCAATCCGTTTTAAAAATAAAGTATAGATGCCACCGAATATGCCGATGAGAAAGAGTAAGGCGATCAAGCCGCTGAGCTGTAATGGATGCCGCTCCCCTTTTGCGAATTTGACGGCGTTGACAATGATCGCAGCCAAAAATACGGCGAGATATGAGAGCAGCAGATACAGTTGGACCCGGTTGGATTCATACCACGGGATTTTGACAAATGAGCCATGATACCCCGAACCGGACGTAAGGGTAATGATTTTGCTTTCTTCGTTTTCCTGAAAGGCCATATATCTTTCCTTATCGACCCTGCGGAACAACAGGGGCGCTATCTCCACCCATTGGCTTACTTTTGGAAATCCTCCGTAAATTTCACTTTCTCCCATAACCGTTACGGTTAACGCTCCGTTTTCGCTGGCTTTTATTTCCAAGTCTCCCATAGCCAGCGCCTCCGCTTTTACGAGGGTATGTTCGGCAGTCTGGGAAGGTCGGTAAACTCCCTCATATCTTTCAAGGTCTGCGGAAGATGCCTGCGGATCGGTTTGATTCTCCTTATCGGGAAAAAATTCGTCCATAAAAGCTTCGTTGAACGCTTCAACCATTTCATCACCCCGGATATTTTGTACGTAAAAATATCCCAGATTATGTTCGGGCAACAAAAATATCTGGCTTCTGATTCCAACGCCACTGCCATCCCGCACGAGACCGTTTTGTCCGTTATACAAAAATTCCATGAAGCCGTAGGTAACTCCGGGCAAAGATGAATGGGCGCTATACTGCCGGTTCAGCATTTTTTCTGCGCTATCGTCCTGCAGGATTCTATTCCCGCCGTATTGGCCCTTATTGAGCAAGGCAATGATAAATTTTCCCATATCCTCCGGAGTGGTGCTCAATGCACCGGTCGGCGCGGTGCTTACATACAGGAATTGCGTCGGAATAAATTGATCCGTATTCTCATCAAAGTTGTAAATCGCGGCAATGTTCTCTTTCATATTATTCGGAAGGATTTGATGGAAGGTGCTGTTTCCCATATTCAGAGGCGTAAATAGATTGTCGTTGATGTATTCTTCAAAGGGCTCATTTTTTACCTGACTGATTAAATATCCCGCCAATGC
>CALAEB010000440.1 GCA_937890875.1 uncultured Anaerolineaceae bacterium
CATAAACCGGTATGACTTTTGCTGCCGGCAGCAAAAGTCATACCGGTTTATGTGTCCGCAGTTCCCTCCGGCGGTGTTTCCAGTCCGGATGAGACGCTTTTCTTCCTGGATATCCTTTATCTGAAATCGGAAAATGGGTTGATCTCCGAAAACATGATCTCGTTGCGGCCGCGATTCTATAACCCGCTGGACGGCAGCCTTGAATTTGTGTTGGATTTTGCAGATCCCGCAATCCTGGAGGATGGTTCTGCCGTTTTTGAACGGTTTGCGGAGATGGTACGGATTGAGCGGATGACAATCTGTTATGCCGGGGACCCGGCCATTGCCGCCTCTGAAATGGTTTATCAGCCGGAAAACCTGCACTATCCGCTGTATCTTGTCACGCTCATCGAACAGACGCTCCAGGCAGCGCCTGACAGGCTTTCGTTTGAAGCCGCTGTCGGCCTGGAATCCACAAATACAAATTTCGATATCTTTTGCTCTCAACCGGTTTATCAGCTGAACTGTTATCCGGATTTGTCTGACACTGCTGCGCCGGAATCAATGGCTCCCGGATGTTGGGGAAACCTGAACACCGGATTAACTTTCAATCCATCTATCTCCGCGTCGCCGGTCATCAGTCCGCGCTGTTATTTATTCGGGATTAACCGCCAGTCGGGCTATGATCAATTATGGCTGAGCGATTCGGAAAATGATGGCCTTTAATCGATAATTCGAAAGAAATATCCGTATTTCGAATTCCTGTGGAAACGCTGCCCGCAAGCATTTTGGAGTTTTATTGTAAAATGTTTTGTCAGACAAAATGAGAAAACTTGATTTTCAGTGTATACTGGTCCGGATATTTAAGAAACTGATTGGTGAAATCCGCTGATATTCGAATTTGCTTCCCCTTCAAAAAAATATGATTTGCAGAAAATTTTAAAAAGGATGTATTGTGCTTGATCAAATTGTGAACAGAGTTGTTTTTCTGTATTACTTTATATTTATTGGATTAATTCTCTTTTTGATTTGGGTTCAGTCAGCTTTCCCTGATGGTGCTGTCACTACTATGCAATCAGGATATGAAGTCGTTTCATTTAATTAGGGCTGGGAATATGAGAGTGACGGGGTCTGGTCTGAAATCGAGGATTTGCCTGCGAAACTGAAATTGCCGGGACAGCAGGAACTTGTTCTTTCCAATCGGCTGCCATCTTTCCAATCGGAAGATTCCGTCCTGTCTTTTATCACATATCACCAGGAACTTCTTGTTTTTATTGATAATCAATTGGTATATACATTGGATTCCTCACGGGATCCGCTGAAAAAAACACCGGGAAACGTTCTCAACCGGATCAGTTTGGATGCTTCCCAGCAAGGAAAAACCATCAGAATCCATTTTCGGTCCGTTTATCCGGACTTATTGGGAACAATCAGCCCTTTTTTTATCGGGAGTTGGTTTGATATGGTTAAGAAAATTATTAAAGATTCCGCTATTGCTTTTTTGACCTGTATATCGATCCTGATTATCGGGCTTGCCAATCTGCTGCGGAGTGTTGTTTTCAGATCGGAATTTGGTATTAATTCCAGACTTCTCTATCTCGGTCTGTTTGCTATTTTGTTTGCCATCGTCTCTGTCGGAAATACGAGTTTAATCCTGCTTTCATTCAGCAATCTGTTCTCCCTGTCATATTTCATTTATTTCGGGTATCTTCTCCTGCCGTTTCCCGGGCTTATGTATGTCAGTGACATCTTTGCCGGCAGAAAAAGCAAGTTAATTCGTTCCGCCTGCGATTTGAGTCTTGCGGTCATCGTTATTTCGCTGTTTCTGTTGATAAGCGGAATTGCGGATTTGCGGGAATCGCGGGCGCTGGTGCACTTAACATATATTTTCGGCGTATCGACAGTTGCGATTGAAATATTCCGCAAAAAGAGTAATCCGAAATTCAGGGGCAGATACAGCAGACCGGTTTACTTTCTGAGTTTTCTTTTTTTGATTGTTGCGATTTTGTTGGATATTGCGCGATATTACCTGTTTAAAAATGTGGATGCAACCTTTCTCTTTCGGATTGTGCTGGCCGTCTGTCTCATAATTCTGAGCATTGAAACAGAAAAAGAAAATCAGAGCATGATCGTGTCCGGAATGGATGCGGACGAAGTTCGAAAGGTCGTCTATACAGACGGATTAACCGGGATTTGGAACCGGACCGCATTCACTGAAAATTTAGCCGGGATTCCTGCAAGCGATTTTTTGCACTATCGGCTGGTTATGATGGATTTAAATTCGCTGAAAAGTGTCAACGACAAATTCGGTCATTCCGCTGGTGATATTTATATTATGAACAGCGCTCACTTGATTCAGGATTCATTTGCGCAGCATGGCGTAACCTACCGGCTCAGCGGGGATGAATTCTGCAGCCTGCTGAAAAATTGTTCCGAGCGCGAATTTGGGGAGGCGGCAAAGGAAATTGAAGCCGGGCTCGACAGACTCAGCAAAAATTCACCTTTCAAGTATTCAATTGCTTTGGGAGATGCCGTCTTTGACCCTCTTCAGGATAATGATTTGATGCGTACATTGGCTCGCGCAGATTTGGTCATGTACCAGCATAAGCGGGAAATGAAAGCAACGAGCCGCGATGGGGAACGATCGCTGACAGATCTTAGACGAATGAAGACCGGGAATTGAAATGAAGAGGATTCGGCTTCAGTATACAACTTCGGAAAAAATTTATTTCACACTTTTGTTCCTGATTATTTTGTTTCTTATTGGGATTCAGGCAGCGTTTCGCCCGGATCAGATCTTGACTCGGAAGGTTGATGAAAGGTCGTTCAATGATGGGTGGACTTATCTGAGAAATGATATCGTAACCGCTGTAGATAACCAGTTTCCGCAAACTTTGCCGGCGCCGGGGCAAAGTGAAATCATATTAACCAACATGCTCCCGTCTGTGAAGACAGAAGACATGGTTCTGGCGTTTTTCACTTATCATCAGTTGGTAGCAGTCTATATTGATGATACGCTGGTCTATCAATTGGATTCGGACGGGGATCCTCTGCGAAAAACACCGGGAATCGTATGGAACCGAATTGATATTTCCGCTGAACAGCTGGGGAAAGAAATCGAGATTCATTCCCGGCCCGCCTTTCAAGATGTGCTGGGTTATGTCACCGGTTTCAGGATTGGAAACCGGTTTGATATTTTTAAAGCGGAAACGATGAAAATCATTGAACCTCTTTTTATCTGCATTGGGATTTTTATGATCGGGATTATGCTTTTCGGATGGATGGTTATCCTGTGGGAACAAATCACCAATCGTCGGAGAATTTTTTATATCAGTCTTTTTGCGATGTTGTTCGCAGTCTGGTCTTTTTCGGAGACGGTCATTCCGCAAATCTTTTTCAATGCGTCTGTTATTTTTTATTACATCAATTATGTCGGATTGCTGTTAATTCCTTTTCCTTCGTTGTTTTATATTCGGGAAACTTTTCTCAGTGGAAAGAAATGGATGATTAATAGCGCCTTACTTCTGAATCTGGCGATCCTCTGCATTGAAATCGGGCTTCATGTTTCAGGGATCTCCAATTTTCGCTCCTTATTGTTCTTGACCGTTATTGCATGGTGCTATACCTTATTTGTCTTCCTGGTGATGATGTTCGAAAATGCAAAACTTAAACCGCCTCGCGGCAGAATTCAGTTTTGGATCTATCATGCGTCAACCGTTATTATTATTCTGATTGCATTGATGGAACTTATCTTTTTCTACCGGAATGATTTCTTGGACGGTTCATTGTCTTTCCGGCGGTTCATCTTGTTTTATTTCCTGATATTCGGATACGCGGAAAATTGGAAAAGCGCAGCGCTGATGGAACGGGGCGTTCAATTGGAGGTTCTGAAAAGAATGTCGTATACCGATGTGCTTACCTCGATAAAAAACCGTGCGGCATTCAAAGAGGCTATCGCTTTTATTGCCCGAGTGCACTATCCGCGGTACAGACTGGTTATGATGGATTTAAATGATTTAAAAAAGGTAAATGATCATCTGGGTCATTTAATCGGAGACCAATATGTTATCGATTCCGCTGCTTTGATCAGCAGCGCTTTTGCGAAATATGGCGAAAGTTACCGCCTGAGCGGCGACGAATTTTGCAGTGTGCTGAAAGACTGCAATGACCGGGCGTACCAGAATTGCCTTATGCGGCTGAACCAGGATATGGCGGAAATGAGCAGAACGGCGGAATTTAATTACAGTATTGCCTGCGGGGATGCGTTTTTTGATCCGATGCGGGATCAGGACCTGATGGATACATTAAAACGGGCTGACTTGAATATGTACAAGGAAAAACAGAAAATGAAAAGCAAGTGATCCGGCTTATGCCGGATCACTTGCTTTTCATTGTTACGCTCTCAGCATTCGCTGTATCCACAGCTGTAACATTTCCGGCAGCCTTCTTCATTGACGACAGATGCCTGCCCGCATTCCGGGCAAAGATCGCCGATCCGAAGCATTGGTGCGTGAACCGGTTCGATCTTTTTTTGGGCCGGCGTTTCTTCTTCGGCAGGCTGCGGGTCTGAGTCTGGGAAATAATGCTCTTTCCGCTCATTCAGATATTCCGCCAGAACCTGTGCCAGCCCGTCCGGAAGCGAACGGACACGGGAAGCACCGAACCCGAGACTCCGGCCTCCGCCGATGTCACGAAGCTGTTCTTCCAGGTCGGCTAATCTTTCAACTGGTTCAACCGGAGAAGCTATGCGCAGGTTATAGGAGATTAAACGTCCAAGCGCTTCCGAAATCGCGGAGGTTTCCGAACCGGCTTTTGCCGTATTAATAAATACTTCAAAAGGCTGATTGCCGCCGTTTTCATTGATAGTGACAAAGGCCCTGCCGAGCGGGGTTTCCGCACGATAAGTAAATCCATGCAGTGCCCGCGGCCGCGGCTTTTTGCTTTCGTGCCACAGCCTCATCTGTTCCTCGGAGGAATCCGCAGCGGAGGGCGACGCGGCGTTTTTCTGCCCGACAATCTCATTTTTCTTTTCAGCGGTGGATATTGTTTCCAGAACCACCTTCTCCCGGGATCCGGTTACATAAACGGTGATCCCTTTGCAGCCCAGTTTCCAGGCGAGCTGGTACGCGACGGCAACATCCTCCGGTTCCGTTCCGGCCGGGAAGTTCACTGTTTTGGAAAGGCTGTTATCGACAAAAACCTGCAGCGCGGCCTGCATCAGCACATGCTCTTCCGCGGTGATGTCGGACGAAACAACGAAAACATCCCGGATCAACTGCGGCACTTCTTCCACAGTCTGGCAGGTGCCGTTTTGCATAACGGACTCGACAACTTCAGAAATTTTTTCTTTTTCCAGCCCCGAGTTCAGCAGTGCTTTTTCAAACAATGGACTGGCATAAGTCAGTAGGACATCTTTCCCGTTATCATTCATGTGGCGGATATAAGCCAGGGCAAAAGCCGGCTCGCAGCCATACCCTTCGCAGCCGGTTACGGTCGCGATGGTTCCGGTCGGCGCAATGGTCGTCTGCGCCGCGTTTCGAATACCGTGGATTTTGATTTCCTGCAGAATTTCGTTCCAGTCAAGCTCGGGCCGCTTCCAGTCGTGCCGATAAGGATTTAACGGCGTCGGAATCTGCCAGGCGACATTTTGCGGATCGTAGATCGAACCGGAAATTTCCGGAAATGCGCCGCGCGCTTTCGCCAACTCGATGCTTGTTTTCATCGCGTAGTATCGGACGAATTCCATCACCTGGGCTGCAAATTCCTGCCCGGTTTCCGATCCGTAGCGGATTCCGGCTGAAAACATCAGATCGGCCAGCCCCATAATGCCCAAACCGATTCTGCGCGCCCGCATGGCCGCTTCTTTCAGCTGTGGGACTGCCGGAACATAGGCATTCACTTCCACAACATCATCCAGGAAGCGGGTGGCGTTTATCGTGGTTTCTTTCAATTTTTCCCAGTCCACAGAGCCGTCGTCGAGCGTATG
>CALAEB010000441.1 GCA_937890875.1 uncultured Anaerolineaceae bacterium
ACACTGCTGCGTTTTCCCATTAATTTCCGGACCGGGCCGACAATAAAGTGGGCGATGAGGACAAAGGCAATCCCAAAACAGATTATATTTACCAGCAGATTACCGGCATTAATTCCTAATGCTTCCAAAATATCACCCTTTCTGCCTTATCCTTATCCAAAAAGAATCAAAAAGGCCACTACCAACGCGTAAATTGCCAAAGCTTCCGAAAAAGCAATCGCCAAAATCATAGCCGTTAAGATGCTGCCGGAAGCTTCCGGATTTCTTGCCATACCTTCCAAACCTGTCGAACCAATTTTCGCAATAGCAAACGCCGAACCAATCGTTGAGAGCATCACAACTGCAACTGCGATATACTTTACGCCTTCAACACTCATATTACTTCCTCCGAAGTACTTCTAACTAAAATCTACGCTTCCGCTTCCGACTTTGCGGCCAAACCCATAAAAACAGCAGTCAGCATCCCAAAAATAAAAGCCTGCAGCAAACCCACAAAAACTTCATACAACATTATAAACGAACTTAGCACCCACGGAATCATGTACCCCAAAAATAACAACAAAACCATCCCGGCGAAAATGTTCCCGAATAAACGAAAGCCGAACGAGGCGATTTTCGCCACTTCCGCAATTGCTTCAAGGATCCCGATGAAGAAATGGATAAATCCCATTTTTGGATCTTTGATCAGCGCGCGAATATTAATGAACTTATTAAAATATCCGAATCCATGCGCCATCACACCCACGACCTGAATCGCGATCACCGCAGCAATTGCCACGCCAACCGTAAAGTTCAGATCAGTGGCTGCTCCGCGGAGAAAGCTGATTACGGCATATCCGCTTTCTCCGGCTTCCGGCACTTCATTCACCACCGCATAAAAATGCGTGCCCCAGCGCCGGATCGCGTGTCCTTCTTCCGCCTCCGGCACCGCGAAACCAAAGGTCTCATAAAAAGGCAGCAGCTTTGTCAGGTTGGCAATAGCGATATAAAGAAATGTGGTCAGATAAAACGGATAAATCTTATCCCGCCATTTTTCCTCCACCGCGCTGTCCGCAATGTTGCTCAGCCCTGAAATAATGAATTCAATAAATAAGACAATCCCATGCGTCTGAAGCGTATCGCTCCGGACCTGTTTCCGGACGGCAACCGCCAGGATAAAGATTACAATAAAAATTGGGATAAGCGCCAGCAGTGAATTTGTAAGATAAACATCCCCGATCAGCGGAAGCGTAAACCAGGCTTTCGCTTGAGGCCCCTCCTGCGTCACATCAAAAATCAGACTTTCCGATTTCACGGAAATATGAGGGGGAATCGGTTTATACAACGAAACAGCCACAAAATTCAGAGCGATCAATAAAAGAAGCGCAATGAGCCAAAGCTTTGACTTCTTTTTCTGATTGTCAACTTGAATCTCAGGGCTAATGATTTCTGTCAAGGTCTTCCTCCGTTTTCTTATTCTCATCCATTATTTCACGAATGCCCCTTGCTGTGCGCAGTGCAACCGCAAGTGTTAAAGCTAAAACGATCACCAAACCTAACAGTCCGATAAAAAGTGTTATCCAGTATCCAGTACCGAAATACGCGTCCAGCTTCCTCCCAAAAACCAAAGTTAAAACCGCCAGCAGGAAAGTGACTAAAGCAATAGAACAGAAGAGAAACAATGCCCATTTGAATATCCCGACCGTTTTTTTATGCGTTATCGCTTTGAAGCTGTTTTCTTTCGTCACTGTTCATCAAGACCTAATCAATAATATCAATAATTATACCGCCATGATTCATCATCATATCGGGAATCAGCAATTCGACAGAAATCCGAAACATGCGATTTTTTTTAGACAAAACAAGCAAACCACGGCGTATCTTCTTCCAAAATTCGAATTGCCGTACAGGGATTTGCATTTTGGCAGCAATTCAAATTCACTTCTTTTTCAGTCATTCACTCCTTTTGACGTCCAAGCAAAAAATTGAATCGGCGCAGCTGTTTCCGCAAGAAAAAGATCAGAAAAATTGTACCACCGGCAGCCAAAAAAACAATCGAAACGATAAGAATCGTCGCGGCGGCAAAACTTCCCAGCGAAACCACCGCAACCGGAATCGTCCAGGTTGCCAGCATCCAGTCATCCAGATTTTCATCAGGCAACAAACCGATCCCGGAATTCTGCTCCGATCGGATCAGGACTTTCATCCATACCGCACCGGAATACACGCCCGGTTTGAGCGGGAACCGCATGGTCCAATGAAACCGACTTTCCGGCCCTTCCGGAAACTTTTGAAGCAGCGCCGCCGAAGGTTCCGAGGCAGATTCGAAAACCTGCGGCATAACAGGACCGGCGTCTTCAACCGGATCCCTGCACTCCCAAGTTAAGTCCGACTCCGGGAAATAAGAGATATCCACTTCGCCCGGATCTCCCAATCCGATCCGATCAGGCCAGAAAACCCGGATTTTCGCGGATGGTATCAGCAAGGCGCATGTTTTTTCCTCAAACGAAAGCGGAATCCGAACAGCCGGAACCTCTTTTTCAAGCGTCGCCCGATGACCGGCCCAGAGAACCCAGCCTGTGCCGAAACTTCCGGCCAGCAACAGGAAAAGGCCGAAGGCTCCCGCGATCCGAAACAGGATTCCGCCCTGTTTATTCCGCGGCCTTATACGCATCCCAATACCGGTCCTTTTCTTCCAGCGGCATGTCGAAAAGATCTTTTCCGATCGATTTTGCTTTCTCTTCCACAAAATGGACCCGGTTACAGAATTTCAGATTCGCCATCCGCAATGAGGACTCGGGATCAATTTTCTCCCAGCGGGCCAAATTTACCAGACTGAACAATATATCGCCGAATTCGTCTGCTCTCGCTTCCGCCGTTTCCGCTTTTCGGAATTCCTCAATTTCTTCATACAGTTTCTGCCAGACGCCTTCTACTGAATCCCAGTCAAAGCCGACTTTGGCGGCCCGTTTCTGATAGGAATAGGCCATGGACAGCGCCGGCATGGCGGTTGAAATCCCATCCAGCAAGCCCTGCTGCTTATCCTGGTTCGCGCGTTCGGCTTTTTTCACTTTCTCCCAGCGGTCCAACACCTGATCCGAGGTCAGCGTCTCTGCCTGGGCAAACACGTGTGGGTGCCGGAAAATCAATTTTTCACTGATACGGCGAACCACATCGCCCAGGTTGAATTCACCGTCCTCCAGCGCAATCTGCGCCTGAATCACGATATGCAGAAGCACGTCGCCCAATTCCTCCGCGATCGTCTCAATGTCCTTCCGGTCCAACCCGTCCAGAAGCTCATAGACTTCCTGCAGCAAATCGTCCCGCAGCGATTGGTGCGTCTGCTTCCGGTCCCACGGGCATCCGCCGGGAGCACGGAGCGTTGCCACCACATTTTGAAAGAACTCAAACGCCCGGTTCTCCGGTAACGGCGGAACATGCAGCGCTGCCGCATTTTGAATCTGCGCATCCCCATCTTTCCGCAGATCGCTCAGCGTTATCTTCCGCGTCCGCAGTGCGCCCTCCGGTTCCGTTTCGATCACTTCAAGCGGGTGATCCTGCGGATATTCCTCGGAGAGGATATACCAGATGCGCTCCTGATTCTCAGGATTGCGGATAACCGTATCCAGATGCGGCGGGGTCAGCAAATGCCGCAGCGACAACAGCCGGGCGCCTTCAATGATCACCAAATTTTCAGGAAATTCCAACCAAGCCTGTGTGATATCCATTATAAAAACCTCTCGATAAATCCGTCAAAATTCTCAATAATCGCTTCAATTTTTTTGTGTTGCCGAATTGCGGCCGTATCCAGATCTGATTTCACTGCGACAATTTTTCTCACACCCGCGTTTTCAGCGGCTTGCATACCTGCAAGGGAATCTTCCACGACCAGGCAATCCGCCGGATCAACCCCGATCAGCTTCGCAGCCTTCAGGTAAATATCCGGCGCCGGTTTCCCCGGAAACGTACCGTCATCATAAACGATCGCTTCCGGTCCCGAAAACCAGCGCTGCAACGAAAAGATTTCGAAGAAAAAGCGGACGTTGGTAATTTCGGAAGCCGTGGCAATCGTAAAGGGAATACCTTGCGCCCGCAGCTCATCCAGCAGCCCGTCCGCGCCGTGAACAAGCCGCAGGCGGGCCGGGTCCGCAAGCACAAGCCGGCGATATAAAATTTCCTTCTCAGTCATCACGCTGTTCCGCAGCGCATCGGAAGCACCATCTCCCAGAACATAATTCAGAACCAGCAGGAAAGAACGCCCATGAATGAATTCCGCATATTCATGCGGGCTGATTTCCCGCCCGCGATATTTCCGGTAAATCTCTTTCCAGGCTGCCTCGTGCTTATCCGTATCAAAAAACAATGTTCCGTTGAAGTCGAACAGGACGCCTTGAATCATTTTCTCCTCATTCCATCAAAGATCTGGGTATCAAAGGGATTAAATACCCGAAAAAAACACAACAACAAATAACTTCTTTTGGGAAATTTCACCCTTTTGACATCCGAACCATTAAATAATAATTCGTCCATCGTCATCATCTTTTCGGCAACACCCGGAACATGACAACAACAAACGAATTATTTATACTTCAAATCGGCGGATTAAAGATTTTTGCCTTATTTAGCCAAGACCCAAAATATGAATGTTAAAAGTCAAATGGTTGCTATTCAGACGGGGCCGAAGAGGCCTGTCCATGCCGCAGCGCCGCCTGTATCCAATCCGGAAACCGTTCATCCCAGTGGTAAACCATCATCTGCTGGCTCATATTCGGAATATACTGGTATTCTGACACCAGGATATCCAGCGGAGGCTCGGCAAAAAACAGAACATCGGCATCCATCCGGGGCACCAGGCACAGGAGCGTCGCAATATCACCCGCGGATAAATCCGTCAAAATCGAGTTGGCTATGGCCTGATAAATTCCCGGCAGTCTGAGAAGGACAGCCGGGTCCTTGATCCGGTCAAAAATTGCATTCAGAATGATCGATTGGCTGTTGATCCGAAAAGAATCCGAATAATTCTGCCGAGCACGCGCAAGATTTAATGCCTGGGCTCCGTTCAGCGTCTGTTTCCCCGCCGGGAAATAGCTGATCGGACGGTCATCCACCAGGACGGGCAGATCCACCTCAATTCCGCCGATCGCGTTAACAACCTGCGCGAAAATCTCCAGATTGATCACCAGATAATGATCGATCGGAACCTCAAAGTTTTCCTCAATGGCCGCCGCGAGCGCGCCGGCGCCGAAACCCTCTCCGTCAAAATGGCCCATCCCTTCCGTGCCGAAAAAATACGTCTGATTCAGCATCATAACCCCTTCGATGTCCATCGCGGACGGCGGATCAACCACCAGATCCCGCTGCAGCGGAACAACGTTGATCTGCGGTTTGGTGAAATCAACCCGTACCACCCGGATGGCATCCGACAATCCATAGAGATAGTTCGCTTCCCGATAATCGACCCCCGCCACCAGAACCGTCCACTCGTTATCCAGTCCGCAGATCGGCTGCAAGCCGACCCGGGCCTGATTCAGTGTCCAGTTCATCTTTTCAAAGGTCAGATTATAAAAAAGCCGGAATGGATTGACATTAGCGCGCTGAATGACCAGAAAAGAAAAAACAATCAGGCCGATAAGAATGATCAGAGCAATCGTTCGCCAGTTTTTTTTATTCCGCATAATCCTTTATCCGTCCGGCAATTCAAAAAAAGTTTTCGGAGAATTTCTCAAAAAGATTTAAAACTGCCGTGTTATCAATTTCCGCCGCGCTTCATGGACTTGCCGATTCCGGCGCTCACCCCTCTGTTCAGGCTATGGAATTGTTCCACAGCAACGCAGGTTTTATTGAGGCGTTCTCCGCAAAGGCAACAGCTTATTTATAACAGATTTTCACAATCGGGTGCTTTTTCGGACAAACAGGATTTCGAATTTCGCAAAAAAAGGCTTGGTTGTTGTCTTGTTTCTGCACTTTGCGCAGAAACAAGACAACAAATCTTTCGCTTGTTCGAAAAGATCCTCATATTTTTAATTGCTGGCAAAGCATCATTTATTCAAAGTGTGGTTCAAATGTCAAATATGAAGATCGGTCTTGAATAAAACGATGAAAACAGGATCAGTCCGCATGACATGGAGTTCCATACCATACGGACTGATCCGTTTAACAATGGGAAACCCATTCACAGATCCGCGATGTTTCAGCAGGACAGCACCTTCATTGTGTCCTCTGTCGTAAACGGAGCATGGTTCAGATCCTCTCCGAGCGCATGTTCCAACGCACTGACATAAGCGGGCGCAGCGCCGACCAGCGGCAATTCGCCGGCCCCTTTTGCGCCATACGGGCCGCCCGGATATTCTTCCACATGCAGCACAGCGACCATATGCTGCACATCCACCGCAGTCGGAATAATGTAGTCGGTAAAACTGTTATTCCGGATCCGTCCGCGGTTATCCGCCGTCATATACTCACAGGACGCATATCCCAGCCCCTGCAGAAAACCGCCTTCCATCTGGCCGATAACAATGTTGGTATCGATCGGCGTACCGACGTCAAAAGAGGCCCAGGCCCCCAATATCGTTGTAAACGCCGTCAGCGTATCCACCTCGACCTCGACCACATTCACGCCCCAGGCATAGGTCGGATAGGCATCTCCGTGGAATTTGTCGATGTAGAACGGAATCATGAAATCCGGCTCTTTAAACCGCTGTTCAACAATCTGTTCCACGCCTTCCACCCATTCGGCGCGCAAGTCAATCGCGGCTTTCCGCAGCAGCTCACCGACCACCATTAATGAACGGGAGGCAACGGTCGGGCCGGAATCCGGAACCCGATCGGTATCCGGGTTTTCGATCAACACCCGATCCAAAGGAATATTCAGTTCGTTCGCAACAATTTTTGAGAAAGTCGTCTTCAACCCCTGCCCGATGTCGGTATTGGAAGCCAGGATCTCAACTTTTCCATCCGCATATTTATGCAATTTGACGACTGCTTTAATGTGGTCACGTTCGCCCGAACCAGTAAACCCGGCGCCATGAAAATGCATTGAAATGCCGATCCCCCTGCGATAGCGGCCGGTCTGATTCCGATAAAGTTCCCGTTTTTTCTGATAATCGCTGAGCTTGCAGACTTCATCGATCATCGCCGGGAGCGGCACCGGAAAATGATATTTTCCGCTGGTGGAGGTTGCGTCGCCCTGCTTGACCAGATGCGTTTTTTTGAAATCCAGCGGTTCAACGTTTAAATCTTTCGCGATGTGGTTCATCATCATTTCAACCGCAAAGAAGGTTTGCGGCGCGCCGAACCCGCGGAAAGCGCCGCAGGGAACCGTATTGGTTTTCACAGCCCGCCCGCGGACTTTCAGGTTTTCGACCTTATAAACCCCGCTCGAACAGATAATGCCGCGCTGCAGAACGACCGCGGACAGCGTCGTATACGCGCCGCCGTTGAACAGCACATCGATATCCATCGCGGTAACGCGGCCGGCTTTCACGGCAACTTTATACGTGCATAAAGAAGGATGACGCTTGCTGGTAAATTCGATATCTTCCCGGCGATCAAAAATCACGCGCACCGGCTGGCCGGCTTTGAGCGCGGCAACCGCGACCTGGCAAGCCAGAATCGAAGGATAATCTTCCTTCCCACCGAAACCGCCGCCGGTCACATCCTGAATGATTTGGACCGCGCTGGCTTCCCAGCCAAGCGCTTTTGCCACCGCGCCATGCACATAATACGGGCACTGCATCGATCCGCGGATGGTCATCTTTCCCGGCTGCGGCTGGGCAATTAACCCCTGCGGCTCGAGATAAGCCTGTTCCTGATAACCGGTCTCAAACTGTTCCTCGTAAACCTTATCCGCCTCCGCGAACGCTTTTCCTATATCGCCTTTCTGATAGTTGTAGTCGAAAAAGACCGTATCAAAGTCACGGATATCGATCACCGGCGCCAGTTCTTCATAATCCACCTGGATCTCATTCATAAGACGGTTTACTTCCGCTTCATCCGGACCAACCACCATCAAAATCGGATCTCCGATAAATTCCACCGTATCTTCCGGAAACACCGGCGTGTCATCCAGCACAATATGGACCCGGTTCACACCCGGGACATCATTTTTATCAACGATCCAATACCCCTCCGGCAAGGGAGGCAGCGTCACCTTTCGAATGCGCGCCTTGGCCTTTATGGAGCGCAGAAATTTTCCGACCAGCGTCTGATCCAGCGGATAATCCGCGACATATAGAGCGCTTCCGCTGAATTTCGCAAAATGATCTTTTTTCGTTATGGATTCACTGATACTTTTTCCCATATCACCCTTCTCCGTTTTCCTTGAGGTACGCAACCAACTTGCGATAGTCTTCCATCGTATCCATATCCAGCTGACAACCGATGTCGTCAACTGATACGGCAGAAATCCCACCATCAAACTGCGTCCAAAATGATTTCAGCCCGCCGGACCCTTCAAATGCCAGTATTTCTTCAATTATATCCGCTGAAATCAGCGGCGGGTGCCTTCTGGCGCCCTGAATCAGCGGAAACACCACGGCAGCTTTGTTTTTTTCCATTTCGTTTCGGATCCGGTCAAAAGTGCCTTTCCGCACAGCGGGCATATCCCCCGGCAACAGGAAAAAAGCGTCGCACACCGGTAGCTCGCGGATGCCGATCTTGATCGAAGTCAGCATATCGGTAACGGCATACCGCGGGTTTATCGCAATCCGGACCGATTCTTCCGGATAGCGCCCGCGCAGAACCTGCGTCACCTCCTCCGCACGATTCCCCAGCACAACCATCACCGGGGAAACTCCGGCTGACAGCATACTGTCCACCGTACGCTCAATTGCCGTCTTCCCCAAAAGATCCATCAACGGTTTGAAATCACCCATCCGACTGGAAAGCCCCGCCGCCAGAATCAAACCGCAAATTTTCATATTTCGAATCGCCACGCCATTGATCAGGCCGCCGCTTTGGCAGGTTTGTAAAAGGTATCCCGCAGCGGCAGCGAACTGCGGAAACGGCCGTCAAACCGGTAATAGGCATGCGCACAAGCGGGGGAAGTCGGAATCAGACACAACTCACCGACACCTTTCGCCCCAAATGCGTATTGCAGTTTCTCACCGGGAGCCTGAACCAGAATTATATCGATCGGCGGTGTTTCCGGCGCGCGCAGCAGCCCCAATTTACCATATCGTACCTGCGGATAACCGCCTCCGATCGGATAATCCTCCGTCAGTGCAAACCCGAGCCCCATGACAATGCCGCCCTCAATCTGTCCTTCGACCGATTGGATATTGACCGGCGTACCAACGTCATAAGCCGCGACAACGCGGTCCACCTTACCCTGCTCATCCAGAATCACCACCTGAGCGGCGTAACTGTAGCTGACATGACTGACCGGGTTTTCCTTCGGAGAGCCCATCGGGTCGGTCACGGCGGAAAACTCTCCGTAGAATTCTTTCCCTTCCAGGTCCGCCAGCGTCCGGCCCAGTTTCAGTTCGTCGCCCAGTTTTTCCGCTGCGCGGCGCGCGGCTTCTCCAGTCAAAACGGTCTGCCGAGACGCCGTGCTGGTGCCGGAATTCGGCGTGCGGATCGTATCCGGGGTTTCGTGGATCATCAGATTGGGATCCAGCCCGGTCTGCTGAGAGACCATCTGAACACAGACCGTGGCGATCCCCTGGCCCATGCAGGAAGCAGAGGTACGGATATGGATCTTTCCGTCCTCAATCGAGAGAATACAGCGCCCGATATCTTTCAGCCCCACGCCGGTACCGCTGTTTTTGAAGGCGCAGGCGATGCCGGCGTAAGGATTCGCTTCATATACATCCTTCACCGCTGCCAGGCATTCGGCCATGGCACAGTTTGGATCCGCGATCTGCCCGTTCGGGAGCACCTGCCCCGGCCGGATAGCGTTTTTATAGCGGATTTCCCAGGGGCTGATGCCAACCATTTCGGCCAGCAGATTGATATTGTTCTCCGTGGCAAAACAGCTCTGGGTCACGCCAAAGCCGCGGTAAGCCCCCCCGACCACATTGTTGGTATATACGGCGCGGCCGAGTATATCCACCACCTGATAGTTGTAAGGACCGGCCGCGTGCGTGCAGGCGCGCTGCAGCACCGGACCGCCCAACGAGGCATACGCGCCGGTATCGGCGATGAGGATGGCCTTCATCGCAGTCAGGTTACCGTTTTCATCGCAGGCCGTCGTGAACTCCATTTCCATCGCGTGCCGTTTGGTATGATACAGCAGGCTTTCCTGGCGTGAGAACTTCACTTTGACCGGCGTTTTGGTATACCATGCCATCAGCGCGGCATGGTGCTGGACGCTCATATCCTCTTTGCCGCCGAAACCGCCGCCGACCAGCTTGGATTGGGAGTGAACTTTCTCTTCCGGGATCTTCAGCATGCGGGCAATTTCATGCTGTTCGTCATACACCGACTGGGAACCGGACAAGAGAAAAATCCCGTCGTCGCCGTCCGGCATGGCGATCGCACATTCCGGCTCCATGAAAGCATGATCGTTGAAGGGGGTGAAATATTTCTGGGTCACCACATAACTGGAATTTTTGATCGCTTCATCCGCGTTTCCCCGCCGGAGGATCTCTTTACGCATAATGTTGCCGCGCGGATGAATCAGCGGCGCATCCGCCTTCAGCGCATCCGTCGGACAGGTGACCGGTTTCAGTTCGGTGTAATCGACTTCGATCAGCCCGAGCACCTCATCCAGCGTCTCAGCGTGACGGGTGGCGACCAGCGCCAGCGCATCGCCGATATAGCGCGTAATATCCCCTTCCGCAATCATCACATCCCAGTCCGGAATAATATGACCGCATTTATTATAAGGAACATCCTTCGCCGTCAGAATGCGGACACAATCCGGATGGGCGGCGGCCTTTTCAACATTAATTTTGTTCACGCGCGCGCGCGGATATTTGGAACGCAGCGCTTTGGCGTACAGCATGCCGGGCAGAACGACATCATCCACATATTCGCCGGTGCCCAGGATCTTTTCCTTCGCATCTACCCGTTTAAAGCGCCGGTTCAGGGAACCATCCGTTTCCGGATCCGGAACAGGCAGGTTTTCACGGAAGAATTTCCCCGCCAGCAAAATAGCCTCTTCAATTTTTTTGTATCCGGTACAGCGGCAGATGTTGCCACGGATCGCCTGTTTCACCTCTGTCAAGGTCGGGTCCGAATTCTGGTCCAGCAGACCTTTCGCCGCCAGAACCATCCCCGGCGTGCAGTAGCCGCATTGAACCGCGCCCGCCTCAGAAAAAGCGTGCGTGTAGACTTCTTTTTCACGTTCGGAAAGTCCCTCAACGGTCACGATGGTTTTTCCGACGAATTTTGAAACCTTCTGGACGCAGGATTTTACCGCTTTGCCATCCACCAGAATCGTGCAGGCGCCGCAGGCCCCTTCACTGCAGCCGTCCTTGACGGAGGTCAGGCGAAGGTCGTCGCGCAGATACGTCATCAGCTTTTTATCTGTCGCCGCAGTAACGTTCTTTCCATTGATGTTGAGTTCGAACATGAATTACTCCTTCAAACGTGAAAATCTTCCCGGTACGCCCTCTGGAAACCGTGACAATGACCGATATATTGGCCCGAAGCACTCATTTTCTTCCGGGCAGGCGCATCCAATTCAAGTTGTCTAACATTTGATTTTATTTTATCTGAAAATGGAGGGATATCGGCTTTCTATTTCGCGTAATCCGAAAAAGAGAACATTTGTCATACATATTCATTTTATGAGTATTGGTAATTGGGAAACGGACCATTTTGATGACGTCAACAAAATGGTTCGTTCCAGGATTTTCAGATTCTTCATATAATATTTCCCGGAATACCGAGTTCCATTTTCGATGAAATCTGCAGCACCAAAATCTGCTTGTCCTTCTCCTGCTTTGTGTTCAAGAGGAATATATCCGTCTTGGGTTTTATAGATTTCCTTTTTCTTCCTACGCACGTATTCCGCCACTGTTCGGTATGAACAATTGAATCTTTCCCCTGTTTCTTCAACCAACCGTGTATAAATTCGTCTGGCAGTGTGCCGTTGCTTTCGTCTGGCACGTTGATCTCGTTCCAGCCATTCGTTGATCAGCGGCTTGTATGGGTCAAGTTTTTGGAAAGAAGGTTGAGCCTTCTCTCTTCGTGCTGGCTCATCTTCGTTCCAATCGTCCTTTGCCAAATAACTTCTGATCGTTTTTCGATCATGCCCGGTATCTCGTGATATTTCTGAG
>CALAEB010000442.1 GCA_937890875.1 uncultured Anaerolineaceae bacterium
AAGGCATTGGCGCCTTGCTTTTTTTATATTCCTTTTTTGTTCTACAACTTTTTTCTCAAGCTTCGGTTTCAGACAGTAGCCTCGGCAGCAGGTCCGCGATGGCGATCCGTTCCTGCACCATCGAATCCCGGTTGCGCAGCGTGACCGTGTTGTCTTCCAGTGTCTGATAATCAATCGTCACGCAAAACGGCGTCCCGATCTCATCCTGATAAAAATAGCGTTTGCCGATGTTTCCGCGGTCATCCCAATTAGTTCCCATCTTCTTGGCCAGCAGGTGATAGACTTCGCGGGCCTTTCCGACAATCTCGGGCTTGTTCTTGACCAGCGGGAACACCGCCGCTTTATACGGAGCGAGGTTCGGCTTGAAGCGCAGCACCGTCCGTTTATTTTCGGCGTCTTCCCAATAAGCGTCGCAAAGGGCCATCAGCAGAATGCGGTTGACGCCGACGGCCGGCTCGATTACGTGCGGCACGATCACGCGGCCGGGGTCCTGCGGGTCGCGGTAGCTCAGGTCTTTTCCGGAGTGGTCGATATGCTGCTGCAGGTCATAATTCGTGCGATAAGCGATCCCCCATAATTCCTTAAAGCCGAAGGGGTACTCGTATTCAAGATCATACGTCTCCCGGCTGTAGAAAGAACGTTCCTGATCGGAGTGGCGGCGCCAGCGCAGCTTTTTTTCCCGGATTCCCAGCGTTCCGCGGATAAAGTTCCACATCTGGTCTTGCCAGTCCTTGAAGAGGGCTTGCCATTCCGTCCGCTCGGGATCAAAGAAGTATTCAATCTCGGCCTGTTCAAATTCCAGTGTGCGGAAGACAAATTGTCCGGTTGTGATCTCGTTGCGGAAGCTTTTTCCGATCTGTCCGACTCCAAACGGCAGTTGAACGCGGGTGGAATTCAGAATATTCGCAAAATTAGTAAAAATACCCTGTGCGGTTTCTCCCCGCAGATAGACGGGCATCTTTTCGCCTTCAACCACACCGATCGCCGTCTGGAACATGATATTAAACGCTTTTGGGGGGAACACATCGTTGCCATCCGGCGTTTTTACCTGATATTTCTCGATGAAAGCCGCGATGCCGGGCAGATCCAACCCTTCAACAATGATCTCTTCCGGCTGCGGATTTTTTTCCAGCCAGGATTCGATTAAATGGTCGGCCCGATACCGTTTATGCGTCACCTTGTCCTCAACCAGCGGGTCATTAAACGCATTCACATGCCCGGATGCAACCCAGGTTTCCGGATGCAGCAGGATCTGCGAATCGATCCCCACCATATCTTCCCGGCAGGTAATTAATTCGCGCCACCACAAATTGCGGATATTCCGCAGCAATTCCGCTCCTAACGGGCCGTAATCATAAGAACTGGTTAAGCCACCATAAATATCGGACGTCGGATAAACAAAACCGCGTCGCTTGGAAAGCGCGACGATTTTTTCAAGAGATAACAATGAATCCTGTTCCATTTGGCGTTCCTTCAATATTGAAATCTAACAAATTTTATCATAAGGCGTCAGGATTCCCGGGCTTTGCCTGCGCTCCGATGACCGGGATTGAGCAATATATGGAAACGGGGCCGTATTTTCGTTTTTCTGAAGATACGACCCCGCAGAGAGCGCGGTATCCGCTCTGTTTTCAAACCGAAAGATCATCGTCCGCAATTCGGAATACAGAAGGGACACGCTGTGTTGTCCTTTTTTGAACGTTGCGCAAAACAGGACAATGGCAATCTCTTTTATGCAAAGAAATTGACCAAATTCTAAACTCCCGGACTACCGTTCGACCAATTGCGCTGTAATTGAATCGATGATGTTCAGGTTGTACTCGGCAATCGTTTTTGGCATATTGGCCGCATCAAAAAGGCTGATGATTGCCGGGACGCCTGTCAGCGAAAATACAAAAAACAAGATCGCGGCGGTCTTTCGGCCCAAATATACTTTGTGCGCGCCAATGCTGCCCAGCAATAAGGCCAAAAGCAAGGCTGTCCCCAACTCTTTCTTTGCGTTGGTGTAAAGAGAATTGATTAAAGCGATTTTTTCATCCGGCAGACCGGCAATGGTCTGGTTGATTCGGCTGTTGGTCTGTGCCGCTGTCTCCATGCTTTTGCTCAGCCGAATGGCTAAGATGATAAAAATGACAACGAGAAAAAGCAGAAACACGAACAGGAATATCGCTCCCCCTTCGCTCATTCCTGCGCCGTAACTGTTGCCTGAAAAAGACTCGTAATTGTAATTCATGCCTGCCCTCCCTTAGAAATTCTGAATCAAAAAGTCATCTTGCGGGGACCGCAAGTCTGTCAATCTCGATGGTATGCTGCCGCATGATCAGCCATATCAGATCAGCCGACTTCCGGAATTTCTTTTTTGTTTGCAGTTTCCAGCCGCGCCGCGACATTTTGTCCGGAAACCAGAATTGCGGGGCAAAATCGAAATCCGGCTTTGGTATTAGTTTACAACATCTGAACGGAAAAAGCGAATCCGGTCAAGGATTCAAATGATAAGAAAGGTGTTCTGCAGTTTTCCCGTTTTTAATCTCTGTCATTGTTCAACTTTTATGCGGCTTTGGCAGATGCGGAGGCTGTGATGGACACCGGCAAGTCGCGGTGATTCAGTTTTCGCCTGGAAAGAGGGATTCATAATCGGGAAGCTGATCCGCATAAATCTTCGCGCGCAAAGCGGTGGCGGCATAGTTCTGTTCATATGCCTCTTGGAGAACCTTTTTCAGTTCCGGATCCGTGTACGAATCGGGGTTATCCGCCATTTTTTCAATCGCTTCCCGGACAGCGGCAATTTCCGCGATGGCTTCCTCCGGCGCATCCATTGTTTCCCGCAGCATATCGTAATATTCTTGATCCAGCGCCTGCCAGGAAATTAAGAACAATGTTTCCAAATCTGTCTTGTCCGGATCTTTCAGCTCGGTGGCCAAACCCAGAAAAATGTCGGCATAAAAAAGTGCTTTGAATGCCAGGTCGTACTGTTCAGCTGTCGCGTCTTCATATTCATGGAGCGCC
>CALAEB010000443.1 GCA_937890875.1 uncultured Anaerolineaceae bacterium
CCAGCACCTGCCGCAGCACTTCCCCGACCAGCCACAGGAAAAACTGCTGGCGCTGTTCGAAATGCCGGTAGGTCGCTCCGCCGGCTGATTCCGCGCTGGCTTTGTTCTCCGATTCCGGTTCGGCCAGAAAATGCAGCGGGATGCCCGCGCCGACGGCGATCATCTTTTTCAGTGCCAGCCCGTCCTGATTCGCGTCGGCACTCTCCAGTTTGGGCGAAAGGATCGACCACTCTTCCTGCTCGCCGGTCACCAGGATCGAGCCGGGTGCCGGCGGCAGCGCGTTCAGTTGCCGCTGGCGCTGGATGCGCTGGGCTTCGCTGCTTAATCGGGTTTTGACGATGAAGAGGAAACTGTTGCGGTAACGGTTGAGCCGCGCGCGGTCCTCCAGCCAGTTGGCGTACCGGCTCAGCCAGCGCAGCAGCGGGGCCAGATCCGGCTCTCCCCATTGGGCGCCGACCGGGCGGTTGATAGCAAAGTGCAGCATGACCGGTTCGGTTGCCGGATTTAGCCGGTCTGCCGCCGGAATGGTGCGCCGGTCCAATGGATTGGCGATTGTTCCGCCCGCATCACTCATCCCGCATACCTCAAAGCTGAGCGCCTGCTCGATGTCGTTCACGCGGGCATGGATGGCTTTCACCTGCCCGGCGGGAACGGCGCGGACGTAAGACATGCCGGCGGGATTGGAAGAGATGAGGATGAACAGATTGCCTGCCCGGCAGAGTTCATCGCACCAATCCTGCAGGCGGATGTTCATGCGGTTGAGCGGATGATCCCAGAATGCGTGCAGAAAGGCGTCGGCCGCCGGTTGTTCCGCTTTGAAACGGATGCCCCGTCCGATGACATATTGTGTATGGATCGAGACGATCCGCCGCGCGATGGGGTTCTCACGCCAGGCCGTGAGCGAATATTCGATGACCTGCTGCAGATCCCATACCGGGCGTTCCTGACGGGCGGCGGAACTGAGACCGGTGGTAAACACATTCTCCTCTGCCAGCGGATGGATGCCCAGCCACTCACGGAGGATTTTTTTTGCTCCGAAATCACGCATGGTTATGCCTCCATCAACCGGCTGCCGTCAAAACGCGCAGCCGCCCAGCGGTTGGGCCCGATGCGGATCCAAATATCGGCTGCGCGTTCGAATTCCTGCACGGTCGTGCCCTGGTTCAGCCGGCCGCAGACCGGATAACGGATGCCGGGGCCGCTGCGGATATGCAGCACCGGGCAGCATACCTGCCACACAGATTGTTCCGCGCCGGAATCACCCGTTTTCGCAGCCGGCTTGATCACTGCAGCCGGGGCATCCACTTTCTGGAACCCTCGTTCCCAAAACGGTTCCGGATCGACGGCTGTGCGCCCGCGGCGGAGTTCAAAATGCAGATGCGGGCCGGTGGAGTTGCCGCTGTTGCCGCTGGTCCCGAGCACCTCGCCGCAGGTGACCGGCTGCCCGACGGCTGGCAGCAGTGTATCCAGATGCGCATAGACTGTCTGATAATTCCCGGCATGTTTGAGAATGATGTGATTGCCGTAACCGCTGCCGCTGTACAGCGCGAGCTGAACGGTTCCGTCCGCGGCGGCCAGAACCGGCGTGCCGGCGGGCAGCGCGTAATCGATGCCGGTGTGTCCTTTCGGATCGGTGATTTTTTCACCGAAACGTTGGGTGACGGGAAAGATCCCGTCAAATGGGTAAGCAAGTTTCATAAGCGTTGTCCTTTCCGCTTGATTCAGGCAAGCGGCTCCTTGTTTTGAATTCCCTCAATTAAAATCCTCTGTCCAGATCCCGCAGCGGGTCGGCAGCCGGGATGATCAGCGTTTCGGCCGGCTCCCCCGTCAAATCCCGGTCGATGACAGCGGCCAGCGCGGCACTGAAGACCAGGTCGTCATGCAGGATCTCGCCGTTGTGCGGATCGCGCAGCCCCTCCGGAACACCCCATCGCATCCGTTTATCCGGTCCGGGCCGCAGTTCGGACTGGCAGCTGCGCAGCTGGCGGAAAAACAGCGCCTGCAACGCGCTCTGTTCGTCATTATTCGGCGGTGTTTCCGCGCGGAACTCTCGCCAGCGCCCGGTGTCCAGGATGGCGAGGAAATCCCAGCCGAGACGGCTTTTGGAAGCGCTGCTGAAGACAAACGGATGGACCTGCGTTCCTTCGGAGCCCCGCAGGAGGAAACTGGCCAGCCCCGCGCCGACGCCGGTGGCGTCGATCACAATATGCCGCGGCCGCCAGTCTTCCCGCAGCGCCCGCAGTCGGGCATATTGTCCGGTAAACGGGAGATTGACC
>CALAEB010000444.1 GCA_937890875.1 uncultured Anaerolineaceae bacterium
ACCCATCCGCTTCTTCTCATATTTATCCGCTAAGATGTAAAGGAAGAAAATCAGGCCCAACTGTAAAACCAGCGCTCCGCCCCAACCAAAAACGTCAGGAAGGAAAACTTTCGGAGCAGTCGCGACAAAATTCAGCGTCCACCAGCCCATATTATGAGCCCCGACCAACGAACCGATCATAAAAAATAACAGGCCAAGCAATTGCACAGAAAAGCCTTCACCAACACGCATGAGCGTGCCGGAGGCACAACCGCCCGCAATCACCATCCCGATCCCAAAAAGCAGACCGCCAACCGCCGTAGCAGGACTGATTGGAGCGATATAGCTTTGCCCCGGAATCGGTTGCCCATTCACAAAGGCACCGTATTTAATCGCGGTAAATCCGATGGTTGCAATCGCAATCGCGGTCAAAACAGCCCGGGTAATAGAAGTCGACCCCGTGATACATGGATCGCGCATTGAAGCAGTGAAGCAAAATCTAGATCGCTGCAGAACGTATCCGAAAATACATCCAAAGACCCAAAAGACTACCAGCATTTCATTTCGGCCAGCCAGAAAAACAGCGATTATCACAGCGATTAAAACAGTCAAAAAACCATATGGAATCTGACTCTTCTTTTTTTTGCGCGGTGTTCTGACACGTGGGCTGACATTTGCTGAAACTTCATTTTCTTGCATTCTGAATCCTCCTAAAAAATATTCTGAAACAAGAGAATGCCTTACTACAGATCCGATTATAGTACATTGAGAAATTTTTCATTATCTGATATGGTTATGCATCATCAGGATTTGTGATAACAAAAACAATCGGGGTGTGATAATAACCAATGGCGATCAGCGATTCGAAATACAGGAAGGATTTTTTGTTGTTCTTCTGGTTTTACACAAAGCGCAAAACCAGAAGAACAACAAAATTTCTCTCCTCATTCGAAAAGCTTACCTGAATTTCGAACTGCTGATCGCCATTGATTTTAGTAAAATATTTCATATAATGGTATTTCATAGGTCCATCCGGATATTATAGAGAGGTGCCCCTGTCCTGATGTACTACGGAGGAAAAATGCAGTTTGAACATCTCATGCTTTTTTCAAAAATCGCAAGCGAGAAAAGCATTTCGAAAGTCGCAGTCGAAAATCACATATCACAATCCGCATTAAGCCAGCAGATGAAACGTCTCGAGGACGAGATTGGCTTTACGCTTTTTGAACGTTCGAACAGAGGGATTGATCTGACTCCCGCCGGTGAATTGATCAGCAAGTATGCGTTGCAGTTTATCGTCATTTACAAAAATATGCGAGACGATCTGGATAATTTGAAATCAAATTTCGGAACAGTTCGAATTTTTGCAACAAATGTCGCGGCAGAATACGCACTGCCCTGCTCCCTGTTTAAAGTCAAAATTCATTTCCCACATTATTCTTTTAGCCTTACCGCGTCACGATCCGCGAATGTGATCCAGCAGGTTCTGAATGGCAGCGCCGATATCGGTTTTATTGTGGGAAAAGCGTCGGATCCGGAACTGATTTGCACAGAGGCCTTTTCAGACAAAATTTATCTGGTCACCAATAAAAACACAAAAGCCGGAAACGATATCACGATGGATCAGCTTTATCAATATCCATTAATCATGCTGGATAAAGCCTCCAGCTCGCATAAATTGATCAAAGAATATATTGTCGGGCAAGGCGGGGTTATGGATAAGCTGAAAATTATGTGTTATTTGGAATCAACCGAGTCGGTGAAAAGTGCCGTAATCAATCAAAATGGCCTGGCTTTTCTGCCTTACCTGGCCATCAAAAAAGAACTTTACCATAAACAACTGCGAATCATCAATCTGCAAAATTTCGATCTAAATTGCGATATCTACTCCATTCATCGAAGTAAAAAGGAAATTAATAATCCGGAGTTGTATTCTGTCATCGAATACTTTATCACGACGGTTAATAAAAGTATTTGTTAGGCGACAATTCTGTGTCTGTAAATTTTTATGCGGGGAAAAAATTTGTTAAGGTTTTTGAATGATGATTTCCCAAACGCCATTGATCGGCTCAAACACATCCAAAATAATCAGATGGTTCAGCTTACAATAGGAGCGGACAGATTCAACAGTGCAACTATGGTCTGTAATCAATTTGATGCTATCTCCGCTGTTTTGTAAATTACCGGAATTCTGCAATTTTAAAATTGGCAGCGGACAGATATCGCCCAGGCAATCCAGTTCAGTTTCCATACAGGTATTATAAGGGAGGTTTGATCACTGAAAAAAGCAGCAATTCGATTCATGAAAAGAAATATTAGCGGTTGTGCTGTTTCATTCGAAAAAAAATCTAATATTTTAGAATTCCTGACAGAAGGGCATCCGCAGGTTGAAAACAATGAAATATGATATTGGAATTGTCATTCCCGTTTATAATGCCACAGAAACGGTCAAAGAGTTGCTCCGTCTGCTGACGGAACTTTTAGCGGGATACCGCTGGCGGGTTTGTCTGGTTGACGATCACAGTGACGAGGAAGTATTCCGCTATCTCTGCAATCTATGTCTGCCGGAAGAGGTCAGCCTGATCCGGTTAAGCCAGAATTGCGGTCAGCAAAATGCAGTATTATGCGGAATCCGCAGGATTGCAGAAACATGCGCGACAATTGTCACGATGGATGATGATTTACAGCATCCACCGCAATTTCTTAGCGCGTTAATCAATAAAATTGAGGAAGGATATGACCTTGTATACGCGGTTGCCGATGAAAAAGCCCAACCGTTCTATCGGAACCTGGGCAGCCATTTGCGCGATCTTTTTTTTACGCTTGTTTTTCACCTGCCGGCAGGATACCGCGTGAGCAGCTATCGGATTATGACGCATCAATTGGCTGAAAAAATTGCTGCGTGGGACGGAAATTTTTTCTACTTCTCAGCCGCCGCACTCCGTCTGAACCCCAAAATAGCCAACATGCGCTATCTCTCCGGCCAACAATCCGTCAGGAACAGCTGCTATTCGTTAAAAAAATTGATTACCCTTTATTTAAAACTCGTATGGAATTACGCTCCCTTTGCGAAACGAAAGCACGGGAAAAAGACAAGCTGCCCTTATACGATTCAGTCCATCATCGAAGGAGTTCAATAATCTGAAGACCTTAATGATTTTAGGCGGTGCGAATTGTCAATTAAACGCCGTAAAACGAGCCAGAAAAATGGGGCTGCGAGTAATTCTCGTGGATTATACACCGCATCCGCCGGCAGCCCCTTTTGCCGATCTTCACCTGCAGATCAGTACTTTTGATTCAAACGCTTGCTGCCGGGCAGCAAAAATCCATTCGATCGACGGCGTCATGACAGTCGGAACGGATCAGCCGGTGCTAACAGCGGCAGAAGTCAGTGCCGAATGCGGGCTGCCCGCCTGTATTACTCCGGAAACGGCCTTCGCCGTCACGAATAAAATGCGGATGAAGACAACAATGACCGCTTATGGCATTCCAACCGCAAAGTATGGTTTTATTCATCAGAATTCGACGGAAAGCGAATTATTAAACATCCTTGATCCTTATGTGCTCAAACCACTGGACAGTCAGGGACAGCGCGGTGTATTCAAATTGAACACGATTCAGGATGTTTTCAACCACTTGCCGGAGACACTGCGCTTTTCCCGCTCTGAGCACGCTTTGGTTGAGGGATTCTATGAAAGCGACGAAATCACGGTCAGCGGTTGGGTCACCGAAAAATCGCTCACGATACTGACGGTAACCGACCGGCTGCTGCTTCCGGCTGATGTCCATATTGGAATTTGCATCGGCCACCGCTACCCTTCCATCCACACAGACCGCTATCCAGAAATTTCCGCGGTCTGTCATCAATTGGTGCAGGCATTCAGGATTGAAAATGGGCCGGTCTATATTCAGTTGCTGATCGGGCAAGACGGTATCATCGTCAACGAACTTGCCTGCCGCATCGGAGGTGCGTTTGAGGATTTTTTAATCCCCTATGCCACTGGTTTCGATATCCTGGCCGAAATGATTCACGCTTCGCTGGGGGAAGAACTGACGCTCCCACCGCTCAACTTACCGATCAAAGCTGCCGGCAAATTCGCGGCAATTCAACTGATGTTCTGCCAAAGCGGCAAAATCGCGAAGATCACCCCGCTGGCGGAAATCAAAGCGCTGCCTTTCATTTTGGACGTAGGATATAATTATGCGGCGGGCGATATGCTCCCCGCCATCCAAAATGCCACCGCCAGGTTTGGACATGCGGTGATTATCGGAAATACAAAGTCACAAATCCGCCAAAATATCCAAGAATTCTATAAGCGGATGGAAGTTTTCGGTGAGAACGGATCCAATCTGCTTATCCGCTATTATCCTGAAGATCAGAATGAATCCACTGAAGAAAAGAAAACGGATGAAAAGAAAAACGCGGTTGATTTTTAGTATAATCTTTCTTCTCGTTCTTACGCTTACTGGCTGCGATAAAAAAAGAAATGAGATCATCATCGCAGAACAATTCGGCATTGCTTACGCGCCTTTGACGGTCATGAAAGAAATGCATCTCCTCGAAGAAAGATTGCCCGGAATCAGTATTCAGTGGAAACAATTCGGCGGCCCCACCGCCATCCGGGAAGGAATGCTCAACGGGGATATTGACGTCGGATTCATGGGGCCTGCGCCGGTACTGATCGGCATTGACAATGGCATGCAGTGGAAATTCGCGACCGGAATCAGTTTCAACGAGATGGCGATCGTGACTGATCAGAAAAATATCCATTCGTTAGCCGATTTCACAGCGAACGACCGGATCGCGATTCTTTCTCCTGCCTGCACCCAACATGTGCTGCTTTCCATGCTGGCGGAAGAACAGCTCGGAGACCCGCATGCCTTGGATACTCAATTAGTCTCAATGAGCCATCCCGACGCAACAAACGCCCTTCTCGCGGACACAGAGATTACAGCCCACGTTGCCACACCGCCTTATTTGGGAATTGAATTGGCGGCCGGCGCGCACGTAATCGCCACCGGACGGGAGATCATGGGGCAGCCGTTTACATTTATCACCGGCGTCACCACAATC
>CALAEB010000445.1 GCA_937890875.1 uncultured Anaerolineaceae bacterium
CCCCATCATGTGGGCGTATTTTCCGCCCGCCGGCACCATCTCTTTGACATAGTTGGCCATGATTTCACCGGCTTCCACATCATCGGAGCCGACGAAAGCTGTCGCGAGTTCTTCCGTGTTATTGGTTGCTGAATTGACGACGACAATCGGAATTCCGGCTTCCGCACAGCGGGTGACGACCGGCGCGCTTCCTTCACTTTCCGCAGGGAGCAGAATGACAAAATTAGCGCCGTTATTGATTGCGTCTTCGATCAGATTGACCTGTGTAATCGGATCGGTCAGCCCGTCATACAGCTGCCAGCTTTTGATCGTTCCGTCTTCGACCAGGGCGTCCAGGGCGGTTTTTGCGGCACCGTTGAGCGTCGCGTGGAATGCGTCAACTGTGTTTTTTGCGATATAAGCCACATTGATTTCGGACTGTGCGCCAGCAACTGCAACCATTGAGAACAGCATGACAGCCGCTAAAACAAAAACAACAATTTTCTTCATTTTTTCCTCCAAAAAATTTTTCAAATCCCGAACCCGGGATATGATTGCTTAGCGTTTTTTATTGATGATTGTGTCCAGCATTACCGCGCCGATAATGAGCAGCCCCTTGCAAATCGTTTGCCAGTAAGAACTGATGCCGAGCAGGTTCATACCGTTATAAATTAAACCGATGATAATAATACCGACCAGCGTTCCCGGAATGGTGGAGATCCCGCCGGCAAAAGAGGTTCCGCCGATGACACAGGCCGCGATTGCGTCCGTCTCATAACCGACGCCGATGTTGGGCTGCGCGGCATTGATTCGGGCGGTCATAATAATCCCGGCCACTCCGGCACAGAAACCGCTGATGATGAAAGAGCCGACACGGGTCCAGAAGACATTAACGCCGGAAGCGGTCGCCGCATTGATGTTCCCACCGACCGCATAGATATAACGCCCAAATTTTGTCTGATGTAAAAGGATATAAGCAAGGATCGTTATGCCGAACAGGATCAGAATCGGATATGGGATTACATTCCAAAGTTTTCCCAGCCCGATCCGGGAAAATTTCGGATTGGCAAGCGCAAAGGAGTATCCGCCGGAAATAACGTAGCCCAGTCCGCGGATGACCAGCTGGCTGGCGAGCGTGACGACGAAGGGGAACATATTGAATTTCGCGATCAGCACACCGTTCAGGAGACCGAAAACGGTGCAGATCAACACTGCCGCGACACAGGAAAGCGGGATGTTGCCGGTGGCCTGCAGGACAATTCCGATAGTTGTGCTTGCGAGGGCGAGCATGGAGCCGATGGAGAGATCGATCCCGCCGGCCGTGATCACAAAGACCATCCCCATCGCCAGCACGCCGTTCAGCGCAACAGTCGAGAACACATTGGTGATGTTGTTGATTTTCAGAAAGTTCGGCGACGAGATCGAAAGAATCAGGAACATTCCGACCATGATGAAGACGATCCCATACCGTTTCATGAACAGGCTCAATTCATGCTGGTCCATGCCAAGGATTTTTTTCTCTTTTACATTTTCCATAAAGGTTCTCCTTTTTTACTCACCGAATTCTTTCGCCAGGATCGTTTCCTGGTCGGCAGATCCGTTCAATATCTCTTCCCGTGCGATTTCCCCATTGAGTCTGCCTTCATGGTAGATCAGAATCCGGTCGCTCATCCCGATAATTTCCGGGAGTTCCGAGGACACGACAATAATCGCCATCCCTTCGGCCGCAAATTTGCTCATCAGCGCGTGGATTTCTGATTTTGCGCCTACGTCCACCCCCCGGGTCGGCTCATCCATAATGAGGACTTTGGGTTTGCTCATCAGCCATTTGGAGAGGACCACTTTCTGCTGATTTCCGCCGCTGAGCGAGAAGGCATCCGCCTCGATGCTGGCCGTTTTGACCCGGAGCTGTGTTGCGATGTCTTTGACTTCGATTTTTTCTTTGTTCTGGTTGATCAGCGCGCCTTTATGCAATGTCCGCAAATTCGGCAGGGAAATGTTTTCCCGTAAGGACCGGAAAAGGCACAGCCCGAAGTTTTTGCGATCTTCATTGATCATGGCGATTCCTTTGCTGATCGCTTCGCGCGGGTTTTTGATGGTTATTTCTTTTCCTTCGAGGTAAATCTTTCCGCTGGTCAGCGGATCCATGCCGAAGATTGCGCGCATGGTTTCACTGCGCCCGGACCCGACCAGCCCGGAAAGCCCCAGGATCTCTCCCCGATGAACCTCAAAGCTGATATCCTGAAATCCTTTGCCGGTCAGGCCCTCGACCTTGAAAACGACCTCGCCGATCTCACAGTCGACTTTCGGAAAGACGCTTTCCACCTTTCGGCCGACCATCATGGAAATCAGGTCCCCGGTTGTGACTTCCGCCAACTCGCCGGAGTTGACAAACTGCCCGTCGCGAAATACGGAATAAGAATCGCAGACCTGGAAAATTTCCTCCATCCGGTGGGAGATATAGATGATGGTGACCCCCTGCGCCTGCAGACTGCGGATCGTGCGGAACAGACGCTCGGTTTCTTCACTGTCCAATGACGAGGTCGGTTCGTCCATAATGACCAGCCGTGCGTTGCAGGAGACGGCTTTAATGATTTCGATCATCTGGCTTTGTGCCAGCGTCAGCTCTTCCATGAGAATTTTGGGGCTCAGGTTAAAGTCGAATTGACGGAGCAATTCGGCCGCTTTCCGGTTGGTTTCTTTTTTGTCCAGGAAAGGAAATTTTCCGTGAACATCCTCCCGGTTGAGGAATATGCTTTCCGCAATGGATAAATAGGGTTCGGTATTCAGCTCCTGATGAATCATGGAAATTCCGGCGCGGATCGCCTCCGCCGGTCCATTGACATGATACGGTTTGCCTTCGAAGAAAACCTCACCTTTATCGGCTTTGTATAATCCGATGATGATTTTCATCAGCGTGGATTTTCCCGCCCCATTTTCACCCAGCAGTGCGTGTACCTGTCCTTTTTTGACGCGGAAAGTCACATCTTTCAGCGCACGCGTCCCGCCGAACGATTTCGAAATTCCCTGACAATCTAAAATAATATTGCTGTTCTCTTGCTGTTTTTCTGGCATGTCCAATTGATCACCCCGCTTCTGTCACTGATTGAAAGAAGTCCGTTTCACTTCCTTCTTTGCGTCCGACAACCGTCAGACGTTCCAAAACGCCGCCGCATGCCGCGAAAATATCTTTATAAAGCCGATAATAAGTGTCATAAACGGCATGATTTTTTGGATTGGGCTCGATGATTTCGTCCTGATATCGAACAACGGCCCGGCAGGCTTCTTTCATATCCGCGAAAACGCCCGCGCCGACGCCGGCGGTAATCGCCGCGCCCAGGCTGGCCTGTTCCTCGTTTACGGCTGTTTTCAGCGGAGCATGATAGATATCGGCCTGCAGCTGCAGCCAGGGCCGGCTCCTCGCGCCGCCACCGGACGCGACCAGCGTTTTTGCGGTGAAACCCAGTTCGCCGCAAATTTCAATGCATTGCATCAATGAAAAAGCAACCCCTTCCATCACGGCCCGGGTCAGATGGCTCCTGGTTGTCGCGGCGTTCACGCCGAAAAAGACACCGCTGAGGTTCGGGTTCAGATGGGGTGTCCTTTCGCCGTTCAGGTAGGGCAGGAAGATAACGCCGCCGCTGCCCGGACGGATTGCTGAAACCCGGGCGTTGATATCCTGATAATCTGTTTCCGAAAGAATGCTGTTCCACCATTTCAGCGACAGCCCCGCGCTCATTGTTGCGCCATAGAGGATCCAGCGTCCCGGCTGATATCCGCAGAACATATTGGTATTCAGCGCAGGGTTCAGCACCGGGCGGTCGATCTGGAAGCAAACCTGCCCGCTGCTGCCGATATTGACGGTGGCGTCGGATGTTTCCACCATGCCATTCCCAATGCCCTGCATCACCTGATCCGCGCCGCCGGCAATGACGGCCGTTTTTTCCGACAGTCCGGTCGCAGCCGCGGCTGCCTGACAGACGGTTCCGGTATTGGCGGTCGTGGGATAACACGAAGGGAAAAATGCTTTGGGGAGGTCATTTTTCATCAGAATCTCTTCCGACCAGCGGCAATTTATAATATCAAATGCCAACGTTGCCGACGCGTCGGAAAAATCGGAAGAGAGCTCTCCGCTCAACTTCAGTTTCAGATAATCTTTCGGCAGGCAGACACGGTGTATCTTTTCAAAGTTCCGCGGTTCGTTCTCCCGGATCCACAGCAGGGAGGGAAGCAGGAATCCGGTGTAAACCGGGTTCATCATCAGGCTCCGGACAGCTTCTTCCCCGAAGCGCTCGCGCAGTTGTTCCACCTGCTGATCCGAGCGGGCGTCACAATGCAGGATTGCCGGACGGACCGGGCGGAGCGTCTTATCAAGCGCGACCAGCCCGTGCATCTGGCCGGAAAAGCTCACGCCTGAAATTTCAGCTGCGGAAACTCCGCCGGCGCTGATCGCGGCGTTGACCGTTTGGCAGCAGGCCTTCCACCAGACCTCCGGATCCTGTTCCGCGTATCCGGGATGCGGGGAATCAAACTGGTAATCGGCCGATTTTAATGCCATGACATGTCCGGTTTCATCAATGATGACCGTTTTCAGGCTGGAGGTCCCCAGATCAATGCCCATCAAATAAGCCATGTCAACTCCTGATCTAAACGAAAGCCGTCAATACGCCGGCCATAAATGTGTCGCCCAACCCGATTGTGCAGCCTGGATTCTCGATATAACGGGAAGGAACAACCCGGATGCCCGGCTCCATTGCCGTAAGCTGCGCATGGAAGGTCAATCCCGCCGGGCTGAGCGGCAGCGAGCATGTTTCTGCGCAGTCCCGATAAGTCCCGTAACATCCGATCCGCGCGCGGGTACCGGACATCAGGTTGCCGATCGTCAATCCCTTCTCGATGTCTGCGTTTTTAATTTCCTCGCCAAAATACAGCGAATAATCTTTGGTGTGCAGCAGAATCCCGCTGATCGGATATTTCCGCCGGATCAGGCGCAAACCCTCCCATATGGAAGCGGGATTTTCCGACTTGATTTCTGCTCCATGCCGTCTTGCGTGCCCGGTCAGTTCCTCTTCATTGAGCCCCAGAATATCAATATGAGGCGCCAGTCGTTCAAAGACCATGTCTTCCACCACCGGGTTGAGATAGCAGGCCGCTTCCAAGTAACGGACGCAGCCTGGATTTCTCCTTTTTACGGTCTGCAGATGAGCGCCGACGCTGCGGGCGACTGATTGCATAATCTCCGGATCGACAATGGCATTGAAACCGGAAATGGTGTAGCACAACAGTTCTTCGGCCTGCTGTTCGCAGAATTGGCGGAAATTCTCGTCGATGATCAGGTTTTTGTGGACCGAGTCGTAATCCATGATTACCTGGTTGGATAATGGCACCTCGACCGTTTCGTTCAGAATGCGGATTTTCGCGCCTTTCGGAAATTGCAGGATCATGTGGCGGACCGGCAATTCGCCGGTGGCCGCCTGGATGATCGGCACAACACCGGCCTGGGTGACCGTTTCGATCCCCGGCTGGTCCATCAGTCTGCAAACCTCAAGCGACCGGTCGGAAATATGCGCAAGGACAGGGAACCCCAGCGTGTTCAGCGCGGCGGCTCCCTGTGCCGCCGTGCCGCCCAGCGCATAGCGGCTGCGAAACCGGCTTTCCAAAAAAGTGCAGGCAGCGTTGTCTGTGATGTCGATTTCTCCGCCCTGTCCGCGTGCCGCGTAAGCGCTGACGATCCTGGCGAAATCTTTGACGGAATGGATCGCATCACCGTTTTTAACCGAAGGTGGTTCGGTCAGGTAAGCGTCCAGAATGCTGTTGAATATTTCTTCGTCCCATTCCAGCAGCACATCCAAATCGCTGGTATAACCGAGTACAAGACGGCGCCCGCTGGCGAGACATTTTTGGATATCATCCGGTATCTGCTGATAGTATTGTTCGTATTGATCCTGGAACTCCATAAACTCCGTTCTGGAAGCCTGCCTGAATACTTCTGTGATTTTTTTTATTTTGATCGGTCAGATGACAATGGAAAAAAACTGCGGGCAGTTCTTCGTGCGATTCTGCTCAAAGCGTGCTGCTCAACATTCCGGCTGTCTGCTGAGAAACCGGGGCTGAAAAACGCTTCTCATTCCTCGTATTATAAATGAGCAAACGTTTTTTTTGATGTGAGGATTGTCATAAATTCCGTTGACGGAATGAGGAAATCTTTGTGAGGTTTGGAAGCTGTTTCTCCCCCGGCGGTGCCCGCAGAGAGAACGCGGTTTGCAGATAGCGGATTATGAAAAAAACGGCGGAATCCGGTTTATCAGCTTTCGTTGCAGCGACAACAGAAAAAAGAAATGTTTTTTCGGGTATTTTTTATATCTTTTGACACGTAAACTTTTTTGCTGTCATGTCCTCCAGCATAATCGGAGCGCGTGACAGCAAAAATTTTGATTTCATGGATTTATTCAAAACAGATCTTCATCTTCCGAATTTCTGTTCCGCAAGCGATTCTCCTGGAAAAAGCGGCATCGATGCGGCATCAGAGGTCACGCAGTGCGGAGACCAATTCACTTTTCGCCGCGGTGCCGGCGTCTTTCTTTTTGATGACCCGGGCCGGAACACCGGCGACGACAGTGTCCGGCGGCACATCGGTGATCACAATACTGCCGGCGGCTACAACGGCGTTCCGGCCGACGCGGACGCCCTCGATAACTACCGCGTTAGCGCCGATGAACACATCATCTTCAACGACGACCGGGACGGCGCTTGCGGGTTCCACAACGCCTGCCAGGACGGCGCCCGCGCCGATGTGACAATTGTCGCCGACGATTGCCCTGCCGCCGAGGATCGCCCCCATATCGATCATCGTCCCGCTACCGATTTCCGCTCCGATATTGATAATGGCTCCCATCATAATGATCGCGCCTTCACCGATGGACACCTGTTCCCGGATGATCGCACCCGGCTCAATCCGTGCATTGATGTTTTTGATATCCAGCAAGGGAAGGGCCGAGTTCCGGCGGTCATTCTCGATGACGATATCGGCGATTTTTGACTTGTTTTCCGCTAGTATCGGGCCAAGTTCCTGCCAGTCACCGAATACGATCTTGTCTCCCGCGCCGAAAACCTGCGCGTTTCCATAGTCAATTGGCGCAGTTTCCTTAATAAAGAGTCTTACCGGCGTTTTTTTTGGCGCTGAACGGATATGTTCAATGATTTCCTGGGCTGTCATTCCCATGCTTTACGATTCCTTTCCGAACAAAATATCTTCCAATGTATAAAATCCGGCGGGCAGCGCGGCAATTGCCCGCGCCGCGCGAATCGCTCCCGAAGCAAATATCCGGCGGCTGGCGGCGCTGTGCGAGAGTGAAAGCACTTCGTCCTCTCCGAAAAAGCTGACCGTGTGTTCCCCGGCCACGGTTCCGCCGCGGATGGAATGGATGCCTAATTCGTTTTTTCCTCTCGGTCCACAGATCCCCTGCCTGCCATAAACTTTGGTGAGCGCCTGTTGCGGATCGACCGCATCCGCCAGCAGTTTGGCTGTTCCGCTGGGCGCATCCGCTTTCCGGTTATGGTGCGTTTCGACAATTTCGATGTCAAAGCCGGGCAGCGCTTCCGCCATCTGAGCGGCCAGCCGTTTCATGACTGCGACGCCGACCGAATAATTGGCGCTGTACACGACGGGCGCGGCGGACCCCAAACCGCGAATTGTGTCCAAGTCTTCCCGCGAATAACCCGTTGTTCCGGAAACCAGTGCGGTTCCGGTGCGGTTGATGTATTCCAGCAGCCAGGGCAGCGCTGACGGCGCGGAAAAATCGATAACAGCGTCCGCTTTTCGTTCCGTTTCGCCCAGAGAACTGATCGTGGCGGTATCGACGAATCCTGCCAGATCAAGGTCCTCGGCGGAGGTGATCAGCTCTTCCAGCATCTGCCCCATCCTGCCGTGTCCGACCAGCAGCAGTTTCACAATAATCCGACGCTTTCCATGGCGCTGCGGAGCTTCGCTTCGTTTTCCGCGCTCATTTCCCAAAGCGGCTGGCGGAGTCTGCCGATGTCCTTCCCCAGCAGCTTGACTGCCGTTTTTACCGGGATCGGATTTACTTCAATGAACAAATTGTTAATCAGTTCAAGGTATTGAAGCTGAAGTGCTCTTGCTCCGGCACAGTCGCCGGCATGGAACCTGGCTGTCAATTCATGCGTTTCCGCGGGAACAACATTCGCCAGCACCGATATCACACCGTACGCGCCCATGGACATCAGCGGAACGATGATGTCGTCGTTCCCGCTGTACATCACAAAATCATCGGAGAGATAACGGGCCGCTTTTACGGCATAACTTAGATCACCGGAAGCTTCCTTCAGCCCGGCAACATTCGGGTGGCGGGAAAGGCGTTCTAGGACGGAAAGCGGGATCGCGCATCCCGTCCTTCCGGGAACATTGTACAGAATGCAGGGGATGTCCACCGCGTCCGCCACCGTTGAGAAGTGCCGGTACATCCCTTCCGTATTGGTTTTGTTGTAATACGGCGAGATGAGCAGCAGTCCGTCCGCACCCAGCTTCTGGTAAGAAAGGCTTTTGTCCAGCATTGTCTGCGTGCAGTTGGAGCCACTGCCCGCGATGACCGGCACCCGTCCGGCCACTTTTTTGACCGTATACTCGCAAACCATATTATCTTCCTCATCGGTCATGGTGGAAGACTCGCCTGTTGTGCCGAGAACCAGGATTGCGTCCGTCTTGCTGGCGATATGCCATTCGATGAGTTCGCCCAGCCGGTCAAGGGCTACGCTGCCGTCTTCATTAAACGGCGTGATCAGTGCCACGATTGATCCCTTTACTCTGATATCCATTTTTTTTCTCCTCAATTGTTTGTGTCACACAAGCCGAAAGCCTCGGCCAGTGCTGTGACCGCGTGATCGCGGTTTTCTTCGTCGATCGTTATGGAGATGGAAATCTCCGACGTCGTTATCTGGTAATACGGCACCTTTGCTGTGTTCAGAACGCTGAACGCCTTCGCAGAAATTCCGCTGTGCGTGATCATGCCTGCGCCGACCAGTGATATTTTTACCAGTCCTTTCTGCTGGGTAAGCGAATACGGCAGGCCGCGTCTGCCCGATTCTTGCAGGAGCTTTTCGGCGTCTGCACCGGAACAGCTGAACGACAGCATCCCGGAACCGTCATCCAGCATTTGACGTGAGATCATATCGACGTTAATATCCAGATCCGCGATTACGTCAAACAGACTGCTGACGGGCAGCGTTCCTGCCGGCAATCCGGACGCGCGCACGGTTGTGCAATCCTGCTTAATGCTGATCCCGGTTACCGGCATATCCTCAAAACTGGTTGCGTCCATAATATAGGTTCCTTTCGTCAAATCTTTTTCAAGTGAGCGGCCGAGAAAAAGCCGGACGCCGTATTTTTTCGCGATTTCCACGCTGCGCGTTTCCAGTACACCCGCTCCGAGCGACGCCATCTCCATCATTTCGTCATAGGATATCGTCCGCAGTTTCAGCGCGCCGGAGCAGATGCGCGGATCCACAGTATAGACGCCGTCAACATCCGTATAAATCTCGCAATCCCATCCCAGCTTTGCCGCCAATGCGACCGCTGTCGTATCGGAGCCGCCGCGTCCGAGCGTGGTAATGTTGCCGTCCGCATCGATCCCCTGAAAGCCGGCCAGGACAGGCACGCGGCCCGCATCGATATGTTTCTGTACGTTTGCGATTTGGATATCCTGGATCTTGGCGTGTGAGAAAATCCGGTTGGTGAGAAAACCGGCCTGAAATCCGGTAAGCGATATAGCCGGTATCCCAAGATTCTGGAGCGCCATGGCCAGCAGCGTTACCGTCTTCTGTTCGCCGGTGGATAGCAGGGAATCCATTTCACGCGGGTTAATTTCCCCTCCGATCTCCCCTGCCAGTGCGATCAGCTCGTTCGTGGTCTTCCCCATTGCTGACGCCACCATCGCAACAGGGCCGTTCTCCCTGGCAACTTCCGCGACGCGCTGGGCTACAGCCTTGATTTTTTCGATTGTCGCAACGCTGGAACCGCCGTATTTGTGGACTACGCCCATACTATTTCCTCCTGTTCAGCAGTTAACAAAAAACCAGTAAGGAAAACTTCCTTACTGGCGCCAATACCTGAACAGGAACCCGAATCTGTGGCGGTTTCGTAAGATAGCTCTCCTGCAGTTTTTTGCAGACAGTGCTGCGGATATTTTCCGCAACCCCACCCCAGCTTTGTACCCTCCGCCGGAGTTCGGCGAAATTGCTTCGCGCTGCGTTCATCGCCTGCCGGCTCCCGCACGCTCGTCGCTTTCGCTCCTCTATCCTTTTCGCGCATTATACCATATCCGAAAACCGGTAAATATTTTTATTACATATCTGCAATTTGAAGGATGATTCGGGTGTCAAATATGAAAAGAACACGTTAATAGCTCAGACTTCATGAACCGGTTGTAAACCGACGATATTTTCAGTAGAATTAGGAAATTATTATTGACACCCCGAAAAGGAAACGCGCAAATGGAAAAAGTCATTCGATACCGCAGAGAATTGCACCAGATACCGGAACTTGGATTTGATCTCCCGCTGACGGTTGCCTTCGTTCGGGATGTGCTGGCGCCGCTGCCCTGTTCGTTGAGCAGCCCCGCGGAAAGCTCCGTCTGCGCTTTTTTTGACGCCGGACGGGAAGATACCATCGCGCTGCGCGCGGATATGGACGCACTCCCGGTCACGGAGCAAACGAAC
>CALAEB010000446.1 GCA_937890875.1 uncultured Anaerolineaceae bacterium
ACCGGCCGAAAATAACCTGCTCTTTTTTGCTGCACCGCTGGTCGACGGCGGTAAGGTCTATGCAGGCACTTACAGCAATCAGGTTCATGTTCTTAATAAGGAGGACGGGACGCTGATTCAAAAAATTGAACTTCCCTCACCGAAGCATAAAATCATCGCGCCTCCGGTGATCGCGGAAACGTATCTTCTGATTCCTTCCAGTGATGGCTTTGTGTATGCGTATGAGTTGTCAGCCTGTCTGGAGCGCAAAGCTGAGCAGCGAAATCTGGACGTCGCCGGTATCTTTGAACGGCAGCGTTGTTGTCGCGTCGATTGACAAGAAACTGAATATCCTGGACCTGGCTTCCGGGAAGCTGGTGAAAACGATTGGCATCAACGGCGCAGTGATGGGCGGATTGATTCCGGGAGAGGACAAACTCTATTTCAGCACGCTGGCAAATGAAGTTGACGCTTTCGACCCGGAAAACGGCGTTGTCGAACCGCTGCTGCAGACTGCCAGCGAGATCTGGGCTGCGCCGCTGGTGCTTGAGGATCGCCTTGTTGTGGCGGATATGGCTGGCAATGTTTATGCCAACGATATCCGGACCGGAGAATCGATTTGGACGCTGACCAATGTATTCGGGGACGAATCCGGTGCGATTGCGGCTCCGGTCGCCTTGCGGGACGGGAATCTGCTGATTGTCGGGGAAAACGGCGATCTGCTGATTTATGATTCCGAGGGCAAGTCTGTGAATACCCGGTCTACAAAGTTGAAGATATTGACAACACCGGTTGTTTCGAGTGATTCGGTTGTTGTGGCCTTCCTGTCAGGCGATTCGCTTCTGCGAAGTTATACGCCGGATTTGAAGGAAGACTGGCTTTACAGCGAAACACCGGCCGATGGCCAGGCGGAATAAGGAGAGCGCATATGTGGACATCTTTTGTAAATATCTTCCTGAATATTTTGCTGTACATCTATAAGCTGGTCGATAATTTCGGGCTTGCGATTATCCTTTTTACCATCGTTATTAAATTACTGATCTATCCTCTGATGCGGTCCCAAATTAAGAGTTCCGCAGCGATGATGGATATGCAGAAATCCCCGCGTTATCTGGAAATGATGGAAAAATACAAGGATAACAAGGAAAAGCTGGCCGAAGAGCAAATGAAATTGTATAAAGAGATGGGCGTCAATCCGACGGCTTCCTGTCTTCCGATGCTGATTCAGCTCCCGGTGATTTTTGCTTTATACCAGGCGGTAATTGCCGCGATCGTATCCACACCGCTGGGGATGCTGGATCTGACAAAACGGGTCAATCCGGCTTTCTTGCAGATTGGGGAAATTTTCCCGATTAATCCGAATTTTCTTTGGATGAACCTTGGCCAGCCGGAACGGCTGCAAATCGGCGGGCTGGGTTTCGGAATTCCGGTGCTTGCAGTGCTGGTTGTGATCACGACAATTTTGCAAACAAAACTGACAGCGCAGTCTCCGACCGGCGGAACTACCACGGATGCGGCAGGCAGTTCAGCGATGATGAGCGGTATGATGAATCTTTATATGCCGTTGCTGATGGGTTTTATGGCTTACTCGTTGGCTTCCGGGCTGGCACTTTATTTTCTGATCTCGAATGTCTTCACAATCGGGCAATACGCTGTGGAAGGCAAGTTAAACTGGTCGGCGCTGAAGTTTGGCAAACCGAACTTATCCGCCCTGCTAGGCCCCTCCGCGTCTCAGTCCGCGCAGCCTGCTCAGCCGGCATCCTCCGCTAAAAATATTTCATCCCCGGCTGCGAGATCGGAAGAGAAAATCGATTACAAAGAATTTAAAAATAAGAAGAAACCAAGGAAAAAATAAGACATAGGGCAGATAAACATTATGGCAAAAACTACATTGGAATATATTGCGCCGAATACGGAAGAGGCGGTTACGAAGGGTTTGGCAGAGTTGGGTATCGGCCGTGACAAGGTGGAAGTCGAAATTCTGGATCCCGGTAGTAAAGGATTATTTGGTTTAGGGGCGAGGCAGGCACGAGTCCGTCTGACAATCGTCGATCAGCCGGATATTCCGGATCAGCCGGTTCCGGCTGATCTCCCCGCGTCCTTTGCGGAGGCAGAGAAAAAAGCGGAAAAGCCGGTTGTCTCTGTCCCGTATATCGGTGAAGAAATGTCCGAAACCGAAGAAATGCAGAATGTCGTGGTTGCAGACGAAACTTCCTTGAAAGTATCTGTAAATACGGTAAAAGATTTACTGGAAAAGATGCGCATCAAAGCGGAGGTTGTCGGGGCAATTGGGCCGGCAACGGAAGGAACAGAGCAAAAGACCATTCTGATCGATATTAAAGGCAATGACCTGTCTTATTTGATCGGCCGTCATTCTGAAACGCTGAACGCGCTGCAGTACATCACCAGCCTGATCGTCGGACGGGAACTTGGCCACTGGATACCGCTGATGATTGACGTTCAGGGGTACCGCGAACGGCGGGACCGGCAGCTGCGCCAGATGGCAGCCCGCATGGCGGATCAGGTGCGGAAATCCGGCCGCCGGATTTCGCTTGAACCGATGCCGGGGACGGAACGGCGGATTATCCATTTGGCTTTGCGGGACTGCGAAGATGTTTTCACTGAGAGTGTTGGCGACGAACCGAATCGCAAAGTCGTGATTCTACCCAAGGGTTAGCCGCCAACAGACGGACAGGGCAGAATAACGGTGATTCGAAAGGAATATCCACATTTCGAATCACTGATGGCAGATATAATTTATCCAAAACGGGGGCCTTTGTGAATCCGGGGCACCCTGTTTTGTTTTATTTTGGAACAACGTTCTGTTCAAATTCGAGCTGCTGTGTGCGTTTATTGATATTTGAAATTTTGAGTCCGCCGGTAAATCGCGCCGACATCGAAACCATCCACCTGGTACGTTTTTAAAATTTCGAAATCCGGGATGAGATGACCATTTCCGGGTGTGTTTTTGTAACTGAAGCAGAGATATTCGGCGTTTTCGGTCTGCCAGATCGGATCAAATTTCTGCTGCTGTTCAGGCGGCAGGCGCATGAGGCTGAACTCTGTCGACCCCCAGGTAAGATCTTCATTCAGGCCTATCCTGATTCTTTTCCCATCGTATTCGTTCAGCAGATCCAGCAGACAGCGCTTTGAAGCCACGCCCCAGTAATCCCGCGCAAATTGCCGGCCTGAATGCCGGCCGATCTCGTTGAAATAGACAAAATCCAGCGGATGGTTCCTGACCATCCAGAGCCCGGTGCCGGTGAAAGAAATCAGTAAAATACCGGTCAGGATGCCGTTCTTGACGCGGAACATGCCGGCCTTTTTGCAGGGAAGCGCCAGCAAATTCCCGAATCCGCAGGCTGCCAGATAGATCAGCGGCGCATAGAGAAAGTAAGCGTGCCGCCAGCCATGATACAAATTGACCTTCATCAGAATCATCCCGCCCATTCCGCCGGTAAGCAACAGAAAGCAGAACGTGTCAAAAAAAACTGCCGGAAAGTTGGCGCTGCCGGCGTGCCTTGATGATCTGACTGCGGAAGCCGCAATCCAGCCAATCTCGATGAAAAACAGGATCAGATAAAGGACCGGGATGGTGATGCCCATCCAGACCGGGAGGTAATACCAGATTTCTTTCGGGGATACGAGTTTATCCATGAATAGTTCCGCCTGCCCTAAGGCCGATATCCCTGTTTCGGAAAGGAGCTCAATTTCCCTTTCGGACAATTCGGCGGATGAGAAATGAATGCCCTCGATGAAATTTTTGACCGGAGATTCCCAGAGATATGGCGTCACTGCGTAAAATAACACCAGCGCTGCCAGCGCGGTAACAATGATCCGGGGAAATTGCCGCCGCCGTTCGTCACAATCTTTCCAAAAGACAAAAGCGCAGGCGAACAGAAATGCGGGCAGCAGGACGAACCCAACCATACGTGTGTTGGCGGCCAGCGCAAACCCAAGCGCAAAAAGCGCCAATCCCCAACCTGTTTTGCGGATCAGGTAAATGCCGATCCCGCTCAGGCTGATCAGGAACCAGCTGAAAAAAACGATGTCCTTGCAGTTATAAAAAGACTCGGCGAAAAAGCGCGGCGTCAGCGTCAGCATGAGCGTCCCCGCCATGGCTGTCCATGTGCTCCTGAAGCGTACCTGGAGCAGCAGGTAAAACCCGATCAGCGCGAGAAAGAATTGCAGAAAGGTGTAAAAACGGCGGAAGTTGAGGAAAGAAGCAGTATCAAAATGGACACCGGGAATCAGCGCAGCCAGAATTGTCGGCATCATCACCGCCGTTCCGTAGACCCGATCTTCATAGGTCAGCAGGTCCGGAACCTGCTCAAGCGTCCCAATTGCGGGAATGATGTGCTCACCGTCCGGGAAAAGTGCCGGAAATTTTTTCAGTATGTACTTCGCGTTGACAGCCGCGGTATTAATCTCGATGATTTCGTCGGTAAAACCGCCGTAATCGTCATGCAGGACCGATCCGGCCAGCAACAGCAGTGCAAAGAAAATGATGGGGATAATTGCCTTGGCTTTTTTCATAGGAATTTCAACTGCCAATACAGCGCCTGCCGCTATTCTTTTCCGGGCTCCGAGTGATTGGAGCATTCATTGAGAACGTACCGGCATCCAATCCTTTACAATCATCCGGATGGTCCTATTCGTTGATTCGCCTGTAAATCGCCGCAACGTCATATCCATCAACCTGATAGGTCTTCATTATTTCGAATTCAGGGATTACATGATCGTTACCAAGAATATTATTGTAGCTGAAACACAGGTAATCTGCATTCTCGTTTTTCCATATAACCGTAAATCGTTTCTGGACTTCATCCGGAAAGCGAAGCAGGCTAATCTGCGTTGATCCATAGGTGAGGTCCGCGTTGACACCCAGGCGCAGCGGCTGTCCCTCGGTATACTCGCCGGCTAAATCAAGGATGCATTTTTTCGATGCGACTCCCCAGTAATCCCGGGTAAATTGGCTGGCATAATGCCGGCCAATCTCGTTAAAATAGGCAAAGTCCAACGGATGGTTTTTTACCATCCAAAACCCGGTAGTGGCAAAGGAAACCAGGCTGATTCCCGCCAAAAGAGTTTTCCAGCGAATTTTCCCGGGTTTCTTTTGGAAAGAAATATTCCAAAGGTTTCCAAAGCCGCACACGGATAAATAAATAAAGGGAGCAAACAGAAAATACACATGCCGCCAACCGTGATAGAGGGTCGGTTTTTCTAGGATGATGCCGGCCAGGCATAAGAAAAACAGGCCGAAACAAAATCCATCAAAAAGGTATTGGACCGGTGCAGATCGGGTTCGCTGGGTTTGAATTGTCTGTTTGCATAAAAAAAAGAGTTCAGCGCAATAGGTCAGGATGTAGAAGACCGGAATAGTTATTCCCATCCAAACGGGGATGTAATACCATGTTTCTCCGGGGATGATGAATTTTCCCATGAACAGCTCATGATTTCCTAAAGTGACTCGATTGGTTTCGGAAATCAGATCTGTCGGGCTTATGCCGACCGCGGTCGCTGAGAATCTCAGCGCATTGAGAAAACCTGCAACCGGATTTTCCCATAAGTACGGTGTCACGATATAGAAAAAGAATAATGCGAGCGCTCCGCTCAGAAGAATCATCGTCCTTCTTTTCTTGGCATTCCCATGGTGAATTGCGTTATCAACCAATGACACGCAAAGGAATGCGGGCAGGAGCACAATCCCATAGATCCTTGTGTTGACCGCCAATCCAAAAGCGAAAGCAAAAATCAACAGCCCGGATGATCGATTCTGGAGGAGGAATAAACCGATCCCGAAGATTGAAATCAGGAACCAGCAAAAAAAGATGATGTCTTTTGAATTGTAAAAAGATTCCGCAAAGAAACGGGGCGTCAGCAGCAAAAAGAACGTTCCGATAGCCGGAATCCATTGATCGGAGAAGCGGATCCGTAAAAGAAGATAGAAACAAATCAGCGCAATAAAAAAATTGCCGAAAGTATAAAACCGCCTGAAATTAAGGAAGTCTGCGTCTGAGAGCGAGAGACCGGGGATCAGATTGACAAATAATGTGGGCATCATCGCCGCTTCGCCATAATATTGATTGACATAGCCCCGCATATCCGGAATTTCTTCGAGATCATAAATCGGGATCGGCGGAATGTTCTCGGGCGGAATAAATTTTAAAAGGATATATTTGTAGTTTATTGCGGCGGTTTGAATATGCAGCAATTCGTCGGTAAAACCGCCGTAATCGTCATGCAGGACGACGCCTGCCAGCAACAGCAGGGCGAAAAAAAGGACCGGGACCACCGTTTGCAGTTTTTTGGGAAAACGGATCAGCGGCGGTCCCGAAGTGCGCATTTTAATTGTCTTCCTGCCCGAAGGTGGCGACAATCCGCAGGATATCATATCCTTCTGCGTATTGACGTTCGCAGATTGCACCGTTGCGGATCAGTGTGGCCCGCGTGATGGCAGGATCAAAATAGTATTTTTTCGCATAGGTTTTATATTGCTGCAGCGCCAGCACCTTCCGGTCGGCCTCTTCTTCGGTTACGGCGATCAGGAAGCTGGGGAAAAAGCCGTAACTGCTGCGGATGACGTCAAATCCCAGCACGGTTGTGCCGCGGAAGGCCCGCAGCGCTTCCTCCGTCACGGTTTTGTGGTCCTGATGAATGTCGGCGATTGAATGCACAAAAACAATATCCGGCTGGAAACTGCGCTGGATGGACACCATTTCTTCCAGGATCTCCTGCCGCAGATGCTGAAAACGGCGGGTTTCAAAATCCATCAGGATGACCTGGTCCCTGCTGATGCCCAACGTTTCCATGCTCGCGTAATGTTCCTGAACCAGATTCTTGAGTTCCGGATTTTTCTGATTATCGGAGAAAGTCACGCAGCGGATATCGGTTTTCCCGGCAATCTGCGCAATCAGCGCGCCGCTGCCGATTTCAATATCATCCGGATGCGCGCCTAAAAAACAGACGCGCTTTCCGTAAAAAATCATGTTTTCCATTTATTTTGTCCCGATGAATCCTCCGACGACCTTGGTCATGACCAGTTCGCCGTCTTTTTTCTGCCGTTCGTCTGCAACATGGAAAATGCGCTGCATCACTTTTTCAAATTCGGCGGAATCGGCGAACAGGGAAGTCCAGAGTTTCCGGTCTTCTGAGAGGGAAGCTCGTGTGTAGGCGATGAACGGTGCGGTTTGGTGGAAGGTCAGCGGGTTTTCAAAAATCTCTGTCTCAATATCGGCGAAGGTGTCCCGGATCGCCCCGTAGATCTCTGTGCTGTAGCGGGAACTGCCGGGCATCGGCGGGATGGTCTTGCCGGTGGCTTCTTTGATGATGTCGTAAAACATTTTTTTGTTTTCAGGCATCGGGCCGGTGGTGAAGATGCGCCCGCCCGGCTTCAGGATCCGGTGGAATTCTCGGATGGTGAACGGGATATCGGATGCATAATAAATCGCGAAGCAGCAGGAGACAAGATCAAACGTGTTGTCGTCAAAAGGCAGGGGTTTGTCAAAATCCAGCGGCAGGAGCGTAAACGGGTTCCCCAGTTTCTCATTTTCCAGCGCGGCCTGATCCAGCAGTTCCTGGTTGACATCACCCCCGGTAATGGAACAATCCCCTTTTAAATACCGGTGGAAGGAGATACACTGCTTTCCGCCGCCGCATGCAACATCCAGAATTTTCATTCCCGGCTGCAGGTTGAGAATTTCCAGCATCCAACTGTCAATATCTTTCCCGCCGTATTTATTATGGATGTCAATGCGGGTCAGAAGATCGTTGGTCGTTTCTTTATAATCAATTTTCATTGGATCCTCATCTCGATATGGTCAAAAAATCTTTCTCAATTTTACCAAACAATGCTGATGCTATGTTCAGTGACCGGAGCTTGGAAAACCTGCTTGGATACATGTTCGGAATGGAGGAAATCGGATTTCGCGGGCAGAAATCATACGTTTTGGGCCTTGTATAAAAAGAGATCAACAGTTTCTTTTTTTTGCCAGTTTTGCATTCGACACCTAAATTATTCCGGCAAACTGAGATCGTCACTATTTAATCTGGCCAATTTTTCTGATTCTTTATCCTTTCTCATTATGCCAGAGATATCTCCCGTTCGGTCGATAATCAGGAGATATTACGATTAATTCGTAAAAAATGACTTTCATACCATTGACATA
>CALAEB010000447.1 GCA_937890875.1 uncultured Anaerolineaceae bacterium
TTTCGTTTTTGCGCTCCGCGCAAAAACAAAAGAATAACGAAGAATCCTTCCCATATTTCGAAACGCTGCCTGCCGGGCCAAGATCAGGCAAAAAAATTTGATATAATATAAGTTTGTATGGTACAGCATCGGGCACGGTTTCTTGGGGTTCCTTAACCGGCGCGAAGAGAGCCGGCCCTATACAAAATCATACAGGAATGTAGCTTCACCGAGGGATTTAGCATGCCTACTTATTCGTATCAATGTGAAAACTGTCATTATCAATTCGATATATTTCAACATTTTTCGGATGAATCATTAACCGTTTGTCCAAAATGCAGCCAGCCGGCATTAAGAAAAGTTTACACACCTGTGGGGATTGTGTTTAAAGGATCCGGATTTTATGCCACGGACCATCGGTCCCCTTCCGGTCAGGCACCGGCCGCGCATGAACATACCCATGAACATGGAGCGGCAACTACAGAAAATAATGCGGAAAGCAAACCGGAAGAAAAATCCTCCGGCGCGGAAAAAAACACCGGAAAAGCGGATTCTCCGCAAACCTCCGCTGATTCCAAAGCCGCCGAGCCGGCAAAATGACAACTTTTAACGCTTGCCGTTGGAAAACGGCCTGCCGTTTAGTAATAAAATAATCAGAGGAACACTCATGAACAAAAAAGCCAGTAAACAGGACCGGATTGCCCGCGAGAAGAATAAGCAGAAAAGCACACAGAAAAATAATGCCCGGACAATGAGTATCGTTGGAATCGCCATTGCGGTATTGTTAGTCTTTTCCATGGTTCTTGCATCCGTCCGGTTCTAAACCAGCAATTCGGATTGCGGAAAGGGGACCACAGGCTTTCCGCTTTATTCGAAAGAGATCCCCATATTTCAAATTGCTGATTCGAAACCGGGAAAATTGATGACATGTTTATTCTCATTCCGAAAGACGGATGGGACTTTTTAGGTTAATCAGATGCCAAGAAAAGGGTGGGAGGGATTGAACTCCGATTTGCGCCAAAAGCTAAAGACTGCTTTTGAAAAGAGAGAGACGTTGATCGCCTCCGATGCGAAAATCGCAGGAAGATTATTCCATGGCTTCACAGAAGGTTGTCCGGCACTCGCCCTGGATTTGTATGACCGGACGGTGGTCATCACCTCTTTTGAGAAAAATGCGGAATCAAATGAAGTTTTCGCTCCGCTCTGTGATCTGATTCAAGAATCTATTCCCCGGCTCCGGTGCATCCTGTTAAAAGAACGGCGCGCAAGGGAACCGCAGCGCCAAAAAGGAAGCGTTTTGTTCGGGAGCGGGCCGGATCGGGAAATTTCCGAATGGGATGTCCGCTATAAAATTGATCTGCGATTAAACCGCGACACCGGATTTTACCTGGACAGCGCAAACCTCAGAAAATGGCTGATCGAAAACGCATGCGGAACCGCTGTGCTCAACACATTTGCATATACCGGAAGCCTCGGCATGGCTGCGCTGGCAGGGAATGCCCGTTTCGTGCTGCAGACGGACCTGAACCCAAGATTTTTGCAGCTTTTTTCGGAATCCGCCACCGCAAACGGCGTCGCGATGGATCGATACCGGATCCTTCCCGGAGATTTTTTCCATGTCGCTGCGGCGCTGCGCCGGCAAAACAAACTTTTTGACATCGCCATTTTAGATCCGCCCTTCTTTTCCCAAACGGATGCCGGACGTGTGGACCAGCAGCAGCGCGCGATACAATTGATGAATAAAATCCGTCCGCTGATCGCAGACGGCGGGAAAATGGTTGTGGTGAATAACGCCCTCTTTCTCTCGGGCAGCGCGTACTTGCGCCAGATCGAAGAAGCCTGCGCGGATGGTTACCTGGAAATTGAAGAAATGATCCCGGTGCCGGAATCTTTTTTCGGCGGAATATCCTGCCCGGAAAACCTGCCGGCCGACCCGGCGCCATTTAATCACGCAACCAAAATCGTCGTCCTTGGAGTCCGCCGGAAAGATGGAAAAAACCGATAATCCGCCAACAGGAATCCGAAACATGGCAAGCGAACAACAAGTTTTCCTCTATAATTCCAGCAATTCGAAATACAAAGAAGGATATTTTGCTGTTCATCCGGCTTGGCGCAAGACGCCGGACCCAAAGAACCGCATTTTTTTCTTTTTATCCGAAAAGATTTCCCAAATTTCAAATTTCTGTTTTCATTCGAAAGAATTGCTCAAATTTCGAATTGCCGATTCGCCGTATGGTTCGAACCGAAACAAAAAACCGGGCCGGCAGTTTCTTTCTCTTTTTTTCAGCGCGCTGATCATCCTGCTTTCCGGCTGTAAAGTGCAGGTTTTTGATCTCCAGCCAGTCATCCCGACGGTCCCTTCCGCAACATTTTATCAGACACCGACACCGTTGCAGCGGCAGACAAACGCGCCCAGGCCGGATGTCACCAGCACGCCGCCGATTCATCTGGCTCCCACCAAAATCCTGCAAGCCGCAGCCATCGACCTGATCGAGCTTGTGATGATCGATGGCGCGAACGGATGGGGAATCGCGCAGATTCCGGGCGGCGAGGGAAAGATGATCGTCCGCACGGTTGACGGCGGATCACAATGGAAAAATGTCACCCCGTCGGATGCGCTCTACCTTCATGCGGGGAAAAATGTGGAAACATCCGCTTTTTTCCTGGATGCGTCCCGTGCATGGCTGCTGTACTGGGAACCGGATCAACGCCCTTCCGAAAA
>CALAEB010000448.1 GCA_937890875.1 uncultured Anaerolineaceae bacterium
AGAGCGGAAGCCGCCAGCAGCATTTTTTCCGTAGCTTGCGGCAGCTGCAGCCGCTTGCAGATTTCGGTGATATCTTCTGTGGCATACGCTCCCCACCAGATCAGATATTTCCCGTTATTCGCAAAGAAATGCGGCTGGTCCGGAATAACAGCCTTCCAATAATCCGCCGCTGTTGCCCCGGTGACCTTTCTGTAGTTCTTCGTGTCGTGTTCGTTCCAGTGCATGGCCGGGTGAATCGGTGCGAGCAGTCCGGTTTTATCCAGCCGGGAAAGCCCGATTTCCGGCGATTTTTCATGGAAGAAGAGGTCCAGCTCATGCAGGATCCGGCGCCCGGATACCTGTTTCAGCAGTGTTTGAGCCTCTTTTAATAGCAGCATGGTATGTTTTTCGATCGTGAACCCAAAGCGCTGCTCAAAACGGATCGCCCGCAGCATACGGGTGGGATCATCCGTGAACGACAGCGAATGCAGAACCCGGATCAGCCCGCGCTGCAGGTCGTTGAAACCGCCCCAAAAATCGAGCAGATCTCCGAAGTAAGCGCTGTCCAGACGGAGCGCTAGCGTGTTAATCGTGAAATCCCTCCGGTGGAGATCGAGTTTAATGCTGCTGCGCTCCACTTTGGGCATGGCCGTTGGATAGTCATAAAATTCCGTGCGGGCGCTGATCAAATCCAGCATCGGCGGCAGCAGCGGGTCATTCGGACGGCTGCCGGACGGGTCCGTGGCTGACAAAATATCCGGCTGGATGGTTTCGATGAGCCATTTGGCTGTGCCGAAACGGTTGTGGGTGCGCACCTTGCCTCCGTAGATACTGACCAGTATCTTGGCCAGTCGGATGGCATCGCCTTCGACGACGATATCAAAATCCATGACCGGCTGACCTAAAATCAGATCACGGACGAAGCCGCCGACGATGTAGATCGGATAATGGCAGGTGTACGCTGTGTCGGCCACCATTTTAATCAGCTTCAGATAAGCCGGCGGCAGCACCCGCTTCAGGGTTTGAGCGTAGTTCTTGTTCCCCGGGATGCTGCTGTTCCCGCTGAGTGTCTTAATCAGATCGGTCCGGGTGACAATGCCGATGATTTCCGAACTTTGTTCATCGATGACCGGGATTTGTCCCCAGCCGGAGAGATTCATCATCTCCTTTAGAAAATCAATCGGATCACTGGCTTTTACGGTGAAATTTCCATGTTCCATGATCGTTTCGACCGACAAGTCGAGATCGAAAGCAATGGCGCGGTCGACGGAACGGCGGTTCAGCAGGCCGACCAGCTCTTTATCCGCATTGATCACCGGATAGCCTTCATATCCATAGCGCCGGATCATTTTCGCGACGTCCCGGATCGGCGTATCGATGGAGATCATCAGCGGCCGGGTGGACATGATTTGCGCCACTGTGATGGGCGGGGTGATGAACCCGGGCAGCATATCCAGCAGCTCCTGCCTGGCGGCAGTCAACCGTTCCAGCGTGTCCTCGGTTTTATCGAGGGCGATCAGACCGGCGGCGGCCCGTGAATGACCACCCCCGTGAAACCGTTTCATGATCTGACCGACGTCAATCCGGTCGGTGGTTGAACGGCTGATCAGGCGGATCCCGGCGCGGGTTGCCAGAATCACAAAAATGGCGTCCGGGGAAAGCATGTCGCGCAGATGATGTGCGACGGTGGAAAATTCGTCACTGATATCCCGCGCGTCAGCGGTTGTGACGACCACCTGCTGCCCCATGATGGACAGCGATTCGCAGGACTGCAGCAGACGGTCGCAGAGTGTGAGCTGGGATTCTGTCAGCGGCGTGTTGACAAACCGTCGCAGGATATTCAAATCGGCTCCCTGTTCCAAAAGCCAGGCCGCAGCCCTGACGTCACGGAATGTTGTGC
>CALAEB010000449.1 GCA_937890875.1 uncultured Anaerolineaceae bacterium
CCCGGGAGAATGCATGCCTGCGGACACGATGCGCATACGGCGATGCTGCTGGCCGTGGCAGAACACATCACTGAAAATCTTGAAAACCTGCCGCATAATGTGCTGCTGATCTTCGAGCCGGCGGAGGAGACGGACGGCGGCGCAAAATTGATTTGTGACAGCGGAATTTTAGAAGAAAAAAATGTTTCCGCCGTGTTTGGGATCCATATGTGGCCCGGTTTGCCCGCGGGTGCGGTGGCATCCCGGGAAAAAGAACTGATGGCTCAAAGCTCGGAGGTCAGCGTGTCTTTTTTCGGACGGAGCGCGCATGTGGCGAAGGCGGAAGAAGGCGCGGATGCTTTATTGGCCGGAACTCGGTTCCTGCTGGCAGCGTATGCGGCCGGAAAAGAGATTGCCCCGCCGGATTGCCTGCGCCTGCTTAAATTCGGACGAATGGAGAGCGGAAAAGCGAGCAATATCATCAGCAATCATGCCGAATTGCTTGGTACGGTGCGCGTTTTTTCTCCCGCGCTGATGGAGCGGATCCAGTCCAAACTGCGGGAGCTTGCCGCGCAGGTTGCGGCGGAAACCGGCTGTACTGCGGAGATTACGTTCAGCCAGGGTTATCCGCCGGTGATCAATGACCCGGAACTGCTCCGTCGGGTGAGAGCCTGGATCGGTCCTGATCTGCTGGAACTGCCTGAACCGTTTATGACTGCGGAAGATTTTTCATTCTATGGCCAGCGGAAGCCGGCGGTGTTTTTCATGCTTGGAACGGGACGGGATATCCCGCTGCACAGCGCGGAATTCAGTTTTGATGAAACAGCGCTGGTAAGCGGCATGGAATTTTATAAAAAACTTATCCGCTTACCGGCGTTATCGCGTCATTGACAGCTTTGCGGATTGCCGGTCAGACTTTCAGCGTAGAAACAAACTTTTCGATTCGGTCCATCGCTTCAGCGATGACGGAGTCACTGTTACAGTAAGACAGCCTGACATATCCATCGGCATAGAAGCAAGCCCCCGGTACGACTGCAATGCCGGCTTCCCGGATCATTTTGGTGCAGAACGTTCCGGAATCAATGCCGAATTGAGCGATGGATGGGAAGACATAAAATGCCCCTTCGGGATAGTGGAATGGGAGCCCGATCTTCTTCAGACGGTCGCAAATATAGGCTCTTCTGCGGCGATAAGTTTCTTTCATTTCGGATGGGTTATAGTGCAGCGCGGTAACGCAAGCCGGTTGGATAAACGAGACTGCCGACACCACGGTGTATTGATGCACTTTCTGGATTTGTTCTCTGATTGGTGCATCCACCATGAGATATCCGGCGCGCCATCCGGTCATTGCGTAAGGTTTGGAAAAACTTTGCGTTACGATAACCCGGTCATGGAGCTCGGGATATGATGTGGCGAAACTTTTATATCCGTCCGTGTAAACCAGGTCCCGGTAAACCTCATCACAGATCACGAACATATTATGCACAGAAGCGGTGCGACGGACAATCTCCAGTGATTCTTCATTAAGAATACTGCCAGTGGGGTTGTTTGGCGAGGTGATTACAATTGCTTTTGTTTTAGAAGTGATCGCTTTCGACAGTTTCTCTTCCGTTATCTGAAAATCATCCGCACTTGTATCCATCAACACGGGTATGCCTCGGCATAACTTGATAGTCATTTCATAGAGTCCGAAAGCGGGGGTGGGGATAATGATTTCATCACCGGGAGCGATGATGCCGAAAAGGGCGCAAAACAGGGCTTCGGTGGCGCCATTGGTCAAAATAATCTCATCCGGTGTGAAATTCAGCCCGTGCTTCTCTCGTTCAAAACGGGATATTTCTTCCAGTACATAAGGCAGCCCATTCCCCTCCGGATAATGCGTCAGCCCGGCGTCTAACGCTGCTTTGGCTGCGTTTTTAATTTCTTCCGGCGTGTCAAAGTCTGGTTCTCCCATCGTGAGCATCAGACAACCTGGCGTTTTTCGGGCTAAAGTTGTGATGGTGCGTATGCCTGACAGCTCGACGTTGGAAATTACGGGATTAAGTAATGATTTCATAAGACCTGTTCTCCTTCAAATTCAGAAAATCAACCCGAAGACCGGCGATGGGCTGATTCAATTTGTGTGAAAGGTTTTTTCAATGACACGCTGATTAGCGTCATAGCGGATCAAAACGGCATCAGAGAGATCCATCAGCATCTGCGCCGAATCAGCCAGAACAAAGGCCTCTCCCGGCCCATAGCGGTTGATCACGTCTCTCGGCGTGCGCGGCTCTTCAAACCCCTCGTTCTGCGGATTCGCATAAACATAAACGGCCGCAAACGGACGGTTTTTATCAAATAAAGATTTCGGCAGGTCGTAACGGTCCGGGTAGTACCAGACTGGCGCATCATCCTCCGGCGCAACGACGATCAAAGCATCATCCAGTCCGGCTTGCATCATCGTGAGCACTGCGGTTTCATGGCTGCCGGTCTTCCCGTAATCCGTCAGCGCGGTTTTGAATTGCGGAACTGCTGCAGCCAGAATGAAAATCCCGACCATGCACAACATAAGCGTTTTTTGGTACTTCTCCGACAGATGATGGAAGATTGTTTCAAGGATTAAAACCGTACCGGCGGCTCCCCACAGTATGAGCAGGACCAGCAGATATGTCTGCGTCCGCGGCCAAAGGTTTGGGCGCTGGTACAGAATCACCGGCGGCAGCCAGATCAGCAGTGCGAGCTGCAGCGGAATCGTATCGCTCCGCCGGGATTCAAAAATGAGCAGCAGGATCAGGTTCGCACAGAAAAACGCCGTCCAGACCGCGAACGGCATGCGTGTTGTCAGGCGGCCGAATTCAAGCACCAGCCAGAGTGCTAAGGCGAGCTGTAGGAATACCCGGATGAAAGATTTCCGCTGATGACGCACAAGCATCAGCAGATTCCCAAAAATCAGCCAGGCAACAATGAACTTCGGAACGGTACCAGTGAAGGCGTGAAAGTTGTCCGTCAGCCGGGAAAGCATGGTGGGCAGAAAATCCTGCTCCGGCAGCGGCTGAACAAAAACATTACTGAACAGTGCGGCGGTTCCCGAATTGAGGAAAACCGGCATATAGAGCAGGAGGGTCAAAACCGAAACAGACAGCCCGCAGACAATTAGATATTTCAGGAAATTCCAGGGACCGGAATAGGCCGGAGAGGTCCGCCGGAACAATATGTGCAGAAACAGCCACACGCAGAGCGCTCCAAACGGGTAAAGCATGACCGGTAAGGTGTAAAACCCGATTGCGCTGAGCAGGATCAGCAGCAGCCAGCCGGCCAGATTCTTGTGTTTTTGCAGGTATAACCCCAGCAGCAGGATCCACACTGTGAGCAAGGCAAAAATAGTGTATCCGCGGGCATTCGCGGAATAGTCGATCAGGAAAGGTGAGAAGGCGGTCAGCCCAGCGGTCAGGAATCCGGTTTCCCGGTTGTACAGCTTTTTCCCCAGCAGGAAGGCGGAAGGAATCATCAGCCAGCCGCTGATGAGCGCGGGAAGCCGTACCAGCGCCGGCGTTTTCCCGAGATGATGATAGATCAGGTTGACCAGGATGCTGTGAAAGATGTGGTTGTTGGGAAGGTGATAGTCGTTGGTGGTGTGGCGCAGGCTGCTGCTGCCCCAGATATAGACAGAATACGATTCATCATGGGCCATCGGGCGGTTGATCAGCAGCAGGCGGACGGTCAGTCCCGCGGCGAGGATCACCAGCAAGAATAGTCCTTCTGTTCGGTCCATACGGCAGGCATGGATGAAGCTTCTGCCAAAGCGCGGGATGTCGCGGATCAGGCGGGCGGGGAGTGAGGCAATAGAACGGAGATGATGCCGCAGGCAATGGACAGCGGATTCCGGGCGAAGGATGATCCAGAAAAAAAGGGCGAAATGGACGGCGGCAAGGATAATGGAAAGGCGTTTCAGTGTTTGGAATAACGCTGGTGTGAAAAGTTCCAGGCTGCCGTCGGCGGCGAAACTGTCGGCGAGATGTTTGACCGGTCCGTACGAACTGAGCGCCAGGATCAGCCACAGGCTGCCGGTTAGTAAGAATATGATGGGGAGGATAGCTTTTTTGATATGAATACTTTTTCCCCTGCTGATCGGTTTGTTACGCAAGTTTTGAGGCTTCCCTCTGAAGAAAAATTTATTATGAATCATATTATTTGAGCTTGGATTTTTTAAATTCTTAATTTTAGCTCAGGTGATACAAAGAAATTGTCTATGATAAAAATGCATCCACCCAGAGGTAATTCATGGCTACGTAGTTTTCCTGAATATAATTTAAATGGTTTATTGAAATAGGGCGTTACATATTCTTTTAAGCTTTTATAAATGCTTTTGAAAAAAATGTGGTCTTCATTGCATCCGATATCACTAATTACAATTGTGTAAATGTCCAATGTTTTTACTACATTCGCGATACCAATTCCTAAATAATTACCTGCAATCCTGCATGTTTCTATGGCAACCTCATCGTTTTTTTGAGCAGATTCAATAATTTCCGAATACTTTTTTTTCTCACCAGTGAAATTATGATATAGTTCACGAATTGCTCTCTTTGATGCTAATGCTTCGAGACAGCCCTTTCTTCCACAGGCACATTCTTTTCCTTGACAATCAATTACCATGTGCCCAATGAATCCAGAATTACCTGTGTCACCCGAATAAAGTTGGTTGTTCAAGATTGTTGCCATACCAATTCCAGTGCGATGGATAATGCATAACATATCGCTGATGTCCTTACTTAACTTTCTCTTTTCAGCAACACCGATTAAATGAGCATCATTCCTTACCGTGACGGGAATTCCATTGTCGTTGAATAACATATCAGCAATGGGTTGTTTGGCAAGTGCGGAAAAGCGACTCACATTGAGTGCACAGTTATTTTTTATGTCGATCGAAGCAGGTAACCCTAGGCCGACCCCTAAAACATCTTCTTTCTTGATTTTTAATAAATCGATACATTCGGAAATTCCCTGCGAAATAGCGTTTTTTATTGTTAAAATGCTTGAATCCTCTTCTAATTCAATCGTTATAGCGTGAAGCAAACGGCCACTGATATCAGCGATACCTATATGGATTGGAGGTCCATCTACATCTACCCCTATAGCAAATATCTCGTTTGTATTTAATGAATATAAAATTGGTGATCTGCCTATTTCACTTTCGCCAAATCCAGCCTTGATGATGATACGTTTCTCTAAAAGATCTTTAAGAACTTTTAGAATTGTTGGTCTGGATAGGCCTGTATTGCGCAAAATAGAATCGACTGTAATGCTCCCATAAGTCTTAATACTATCTAAAACTAAAGCACTGTTTGCTTTTTTGACAATTTTGATGGTATTAGGTTTGACTTTTCCCATTTACAGCCTCATAGTTTTGGATGCGTTTGTTGGATATCGATCTCCCAATAAAGTTATTATATTATATTGAAAAAATGAAGAAAAACAATTTGTTTTTTTATCTGTAGAAAATATTGGCGATTGTTCGAACATATCATC
>CALAEB010000450.1 GCA_937890875.1 uncultured Anaerolineaceae bacterium
GGCTTGTACTGTATGACGCCGGTACGGCGGTTCTGAAGCAGGCCATTCCGCTTGATTTTGTTGCACAGGGAAGCGCCTGCTCGCCGGACGGCAGGACGATCCTGCTTTCTTCGGCTGATGAGCTCACGGCATTTTTATACGATTCAGAGACCGGCGAACAGATCCAGACGTTATCGGGTTATTCGACTGCGGCGCCGGTTTACGGAGCTTCTTTTTCGCCAGACGGAGAAAATATTCTCTGGCATTCGCGGGGCACTTTCCAGCTGCAGCGAATTGCGGATGGAACACTGTCGGAAACGATCAGCTTATGGGACTTTGTGGATGTTTTCGCGCTGTCTCCCGATTCAAAGATACTGGCTGCGCTCATTCCGGATGAAGATGCGCTGCAATATATCGTCGTTTTTTACGATACTGCGGCAGCGGCTGAGCTTGGACGGATTGCGCTGGGGAACCGGCCGGTAAAATCCATCGCTTTCGACCCGGAAGGCACCTTTGTGATTCTTGCCGATCAAACCGGCCTGAGCCGGGTTGACCTGCCAGGATATCAGACTGTCTGGAGCGAAACAATCCTGGAAGATAAAAGCGGAGACGATGGAACCGCGGATTCGATCCGGAAAATCAGTTTCTCCCCGAATGGGAAATTCCTCGCCGTACTGACCGATACGGAAAAGGTTACGCTGGTCCGGTTTAAAAACGATGGCTGAAAAGATGAAATGTGGAATTATCCGCGATAGGGCGGCAGGCCGACGGCATCCCTGACTTCCAGCATGGTTTGATCGGCAATTTTCCGTGCCCGGTCCGCGCCGTCGTACAGAATTTCCCACACCTGGTCAGTTTTGGACTCCAGTTCGTGCCGCCGTGCGCGCAGCGGCGCCAGCTTCTCATTCAGGTTCTTTGCCATCAGCTTCTTGCAGTCCACACACCCGATCCCGGCGACTCTGCATTCCCGGTTGACCATGTCAATTTCTTCCTGACTGGAAAACATTTTGTGGAAGGAAAACACATTGCAGACGTCCGGATTTCCCGGATCGGACCGGCGGACCCGCTGCGGATCGGTCACCATGGTCATCACGCGCTTGCGGGTGCTTTCTTCGTCCGCCGCAATCTCGATCTCGTTGTCCAGGCTTTTGCTCATCTTATTGACGCCGTCCAGCCCCATGACCTTGGTGAATTTTGTGCTTTTCATCTGCGGCTCGACCAAAACCTGTTTCCCAAACCGGTAATTGAACGAACGGACCACTTCACGCGTGAACTCAAGGTGCGGGGCCTGGTCGATCCCGACCGGAACGATTCCGGCTTTATACAGTAAAATATCGGCGCTCATCAGGACCGGATATCCGAGCAGCCCGTAATTCACATTCTGCGGATGCATGCGGACTTTTTCTTTAAATGTCGGCAGGTCGGTCAGTTTTCCCATCGGCACGACCATCGACAGCATGGTGTGTAGTTCCATCACCTGCGGCACGTGGGATTGGATAAACATGATCGATTTCTCCGGATCGATTAGATCGGAAGAGCACACGTCTGAACTCCAGT
>CALAEB010000451.1 GCA_937890875.1 uncultured Anaerolineaceae bacterium
CCTGACTAAATAATATAAATAATAAAATTTATATCTGATATTAACACATTTTTAAATTTTTGCCTATAAGCGCGGTAATTTCTCAGCGATTCGGAGTTTGATCAACGTGTTCCGGATGTTGAAAAATTGTCCAGCACTTTGCGGTAAGGTGATCCGTTTTTAGTGAAGCGGAAACCACAAAATATTTCTTCAAGGTTAAAAATGGATGGAATTTTTATCGAAAGATGAAGGGATTTTACAAAAAGGTTAAAAAAATCTGTTTTTCTGTAATTATTTTTACCGTTCTGACAAAGAAGCAATTACTATAACAGTAGTTTGAAATATGGTTCGAGCGTCAGAAGCCGCATTGCTGAAAAAGGAAACAGTTGTTCTGTTTTTTGTCCGTGAAGCGCCGCAAAAAAAAGAATAATAAATGTCCCTTTTTCGGTATTTGTGTGTGTGACACTCAAGCCAAACAGGGATACTTTTTTCGAATAAAGAAGGAAAATCTGTGGTTCTCTTGCCTTTTTCTCCTGTGAAATAAAAAACAAGGGGACCACAACATGTCTTTTTTATAGTTCGGAATGTAATTGTCATAACCATAAGATTGGTTTCGTTATAATTATGAGGTGTTAATGAGCGAAATTTATGTAAAGAACCAAAAACTCAAAGAGTATTTGTCGGAATTAGGAAGCGTCGCGGTTGCTTTTTCCGGCGGTGTTGATTCGACATTTTTATTAAAGACCGCTCAACTGGTGTTAGGTGACCAGGCTGCGGCAGTCACCGCAAAATCTTCGACCTTTCCAAAAAGGGAGTTAAAGGAAGCGACAGATTTTACCAGCGCCAACGGCATTCGGCATATTTTTTTTGAGTCTGAGGAATTGACAATTGACGGATTCGCACAGAATCCCCGCAATCGATGTTATTTGTGTAAAAGCGAACTTTTTACAAAGATGAAGGACATTGCAAAAGCGAACGGCTTTGCCCATGTGGCGGAAGGATCCAATATGGATGACCTGGGCGATTACCGGCCTGGATTGCAGGCAGTGTCGGAGCTGGATGTAAAAAGCCCGCTGCGTTTCGCTGGGTTGACCAAGATGGAAATCCGGCAGCTTTCCAAGGAACTTGATCTGCCTACATGGGACAAGCCCTCCTTCGCCTGTTTGTCTTCCCGTTTTGTCTATGGCGAATTGATCACAACGGAGAAGTTGAAGATGGTTGAAGAAGCGGAGCAATTGCTGCTGAACCTTGGGTTCCGCCAGGTTCGGGTGCGGATTCATGAGAAGATCGCGCGGATCGAAATTAATCCGGATGCGTTTCCTAAACTTTTGGACCCTGAAACGCGGGAAACAATACAACAGCAGTTCAAAAAACTTGGCTTCATTTATGTGACGGTTGATTTGCAGGGATATCGAACCGGAAGTATGAATGAAACGCTTTCTAAAAATTGAATGTCATCAGTTTTTAAAATTTGATAAGAAAATAGTTGACAGCGAGTAATATTCGCATATAATATTGGCTAATATGAAAAACAGCAACTTCTTTTCAATGATGTGTATGGATAAACAGCGAGAGAACCCCTTTTGATCGCTTTTTTTGCTATAAAAAAACAATGGGGTTTCTTGCAGAAAGAAGACCCCATTTTTGTTTTATAAAGGCTTTGTTGTTCAGGTATTATCAGGCAGACAACGATTAAAGACTTATGAAAGGAGAAATTATGAACAGCAGCAAAATCATTGCGGATAAAAAACAGCGCGTTTTCTTAATAATGCCTATGGGCATGTGTATGTGTACATCCATGATGAGCGCAATTGTGCTGCGAGGATCATTGTTCATAAGTTAAAAGGCGGACACTTTATATACACAAGCCGGGAAAGCTTAACGGAATCCTCGTAATGAAAGCGGATTCCGTTTTTTTTATGCCATTATCAGAAGAAATTATTGAGGCGGGATCCTGACAGAAAAACAAAAAATCAAATGGAGACACACCGGCCAGACCGGTAAAAAAAAGAAAGAGGAAAAGAATATGTCAGCAAATCACGAGTGGAAATTTGAAACGAAACAGTTGCATGTAGGTCAGGAACAGGCAGATCCAGTAACCGACGCTCGGGCAGTGCCGATTTATCAGACGACGTCTTACGTATTTCATAATTCAGCCCATGCTGCGGCGCGGTTTGGTCTGGCGGATCCGGGAAATATTTACGGACGTTTGACGAATACGACACAGGATATCTTCGAGCAGCGGATCGCAGCTCTGGAAGGCGGGGTCGCGGCATTGGCGGTGGCTTCCGGCGCAGCAGCAGTAACCTATGCGATCATTAACATTGCGCACGCGGGCGATCATATTGTTTCCCAGAAGGAGATTTACGGCGGAACATACAACTTGTTTGTGCATACGCTGCCGCAATATGGCATCTCGACAACTTTCGTGGCTACGGACGATGATGGCGGGTTTGAAAAAGCGATTACGGATAAAACCAAAGCGATATTCATTGAAACGATCGGTAACCCGAATGCGACGCTGATCGACATTGAAAAAATAGCGGAAATTGCGCATAAACATAAAATTCCACTGATCGTTGACAACACTTTTGCTACGCCGTATCTGGTCCGGCCTTTTGAATACGGCGCTGATATTGTGGTCCATTCCGCGACAAAATTTATTGGCGGACACGGGACTGCCATCGGCGGCGTGATTGTCGACAGCGGTAAATTTGACTGGGAAGGCAGCGGTAAATTTGCACAAC
>CALAEB010000452.1 GCA_937890875.1 uncultured Anaerolineaceae bacterium
GTGATGCCTCGCTGATTTTTGCCCGGCAGAGTTCGTGAAAATCTTCATCCGCTGTGGTGGGATCTGCATATACTTTCAGATCCTCGTTGGCACGGATTTTTATATCCGAGTTCCGGTAAATAAAATCTGTAAAATCGGATTCACGGCTTTTGGCTGTACGGGTGTCGAGCATCCATTCAGGCACCGGTTCATATTTGGGCTCAGTGCCTTCCGGACGAAGGTCGATTAAGGATGAATCGATCGGGTCCACTTCGTAGTTATCCCAGCGCAGGGAAGCGCCGCGAACGTCCTGGTCCTCGATGAGCGCAGCTTTCTTAACGCTGAAATCCAGATTGTATTTCCGCTGGAAAATACGGGTTTCCGCTTCGGCATACCAGACTGGCAGATAAGTAATCTGATCATTTGAGGCGCCAACATCAGCAGCGGATTTTTCGCTCCGGCGATAATATTCGTTGATGGTTGACGCGATAACGGGTTTTGAGCCATCAGGGACGGAGGCTTGTTCATTGGGTATTGTTGCCATGGTGTTTTCTCCTTCTTGCAGATTTGTTTCTTCAGCCGCTGCTTTATCTTGATCAAGAACAGCATTGCTGTCGTTGCTTTCACTAAGACCGTTTTCGATCAATGATGGAATCAGGTTGCGAGTCAGTGGTCCCGCCAAAAAGTTCATTGCCCAGCGGGTCGTAAACACTTTAAGCCCGGGCTTATGGACGTTCATATAAAGGAATTGCCGTTTCCCTAATGATGAGATCAGGCGGTTCGCCTGCGCCCGGTCGATTTCGCCGGCGTTGGTGGTCAGCCCGTCTAACAGCCGGTTTTTATCCTGTTCCGTTTGCAGGTGTCCGATAAACCATGTCCCGGCATTCGAGAGCGCTTTGTAATCGAAATCAATCGGATTCTGGGAAGAGAGGATCATGCTGACGCCAAAAGCCCGCGCCTGTTTCAGCATCCGCAGGATAATCTGACGGGAGGCGGGGTTGCCGGCGGCCGGAAGATATCCCGCAATTTCATCGAAATAAACCGCGAGGCGCAGATTCCCCGTCCCGGTTTGCGTCCGCATCCAGGCTTCAACCTGCGAGTAGAGCATGGTCACAAAGAACATTCGTTCATGGTCGCTCAGATGCTGAATATAGAAAATGTTGAACCTTGCCCGCCCGTCTTCTTTGAACAGCATGCTGCCGATATCGAGGTTCGGCCCTTTGCTCCAGGTCTGAAAGGTCGGTGACGCCAGGAAATTATTCAGCATCAGCGCCAGCTTAATCCGTTCCTTGGCCGGATACATCGTTTCAACGGACAGCGCGCCCAGCTTTTCAAACGGCGGATCGGTGATTGCATTGATCATCTCTTCAATGTCAATGCTCTTGTTCATACTCCAATACTGTTCAATGATGTTGGAAAGCAGGATGTGCTCCCGGCTTTGGATCGGGTCAATATTGCTGATTCCGATTAAGTCCAGCAAAGCCGTCACCGAGGTGGAAATCTTTTCCCGCACATCTTCATCCTCCGCGTACCAGATGCCTTTCGGAGCGTCGAAGGACGACATAATATTGATCGGATTTCCGACGGTGGAACCCGGCGTATAGATCGTATAGGCGATTTTATTTAAAGCCGCAATTTCTTCGCTGCTGAAGCCCCAGCCGGACAGTCCTCTGCGCCAATTATCAGCGGTTTCCTCAGCGATGGTATAGAGATCTTTTCCCTCTCTGAGCGGAGCTTCCGGGTCGATCCAGGGAGAGAAATCCTCACCCTTTAATTCGGGAAAATGCAGAAGGAGGTTGGTAAGATCACCCTTTGGGTCGATGATGATGGCCGGAATGTTTTTCAGTGCGATTTCTTCCAGCAGGGTAATCCCCAATCCGGTTTTTCCGGATCCTGTCATTCCTGTAATTACACAATGCGTATTTAAATCTTCCGGGTCGTATAACAGCTTTTCATCCGTCCGATTTCCCTGAGAATCAATAAAATTCCCAAGATAAAACCTTTTTGGGTCAATTGGCGTCATTCATGAACTCCTTTGGACAATGGTCTTATTCATCTCCGATGTTATTATACTAAAAAAAATCAAAGAATTAATCATTTGCAGGCGGAATTGGTGTCACATTTTTTTCAATCAGCCAATAATTTTCGGCATCCGATTCAACGGTCCAGCCTTCTTGCTGATCTGGAAGTATGCGTATTTTTATCCATAAATATCCTTCGTCACAAACAGGCTTATCTGCAAGCACAATAAATTCCTGATCTGCGTTAAAAACAGTGACCATTTCGCTTCCGGTAGAAGGCTGCCGGCGGATTTTGCTTGCGTTGCCGCCGGAGACGATCTTCCCATACATGCCTTCCCGCAGCCGGTTCGCCTGCTGCCCGCAAAAGAATTGTTCCGGCGGATTTTCTGTCGCCGTTTCCGTAACGGACGGAAGGACCGTTTCCTGAGAACCGGTTTCCCCGGTCAGCGGCGCGGGTTTGGCCGTGAAAGCCGCCGGAGTTTCGGAATTTCGTTCCGCCGCCGGCGGGACAGCGGCCTGGCCTTCGTCGGGAATTGTCGGTATAATTATCGACACCGGTTGTGTTTCGGCGGTTATCCGTTGGGCGGCTTTTCCGCCATGCGGGATACCGGGGAGAAAACCAAGCTGCCAGAGGATAAAAGCTCCCAGCAGGAGGAGTGAAATTACGATGAACAGCGGCTCCACGGTTTTTCCGGAGCCGGGCATATAACCGCAGGTTTGACAGCCGTCTTTCTCTGAATACAGATAGGATAAACAACGCGGACAGCGGAGAACCTGCTTTCCCGGAAGCGCTTTTTTCTCGGCTTGTTCGGCTCCGCAATAATGACAGGTTCGCGCCGTATTGGGGAGCATACGGTAACAGTTTAAGCAGTGTTTCATGGGTGGAATTATAGTATAAACACGCCTGGAAGTTCCAGAGGCGCTGTCGTTTTAAGTCTAGTTTGAGTATTAAGAGCCGAATTGCTGAAAGGGAAAATCGTTGAGTTTTACTCGAGAGAGCTTCCGGTATTCCCAGTTGCTGCGGATGTGCCGGCGGCCACAGGGATCCGGAACAGAGGAAAATTTTTGGAATCAAGCGGAAAATTTGTGGCTGTTCTTTCCATAATTCGAATGGATGGTTAAACTTTAAGTGGATGAGAATCGTATAATAAATAAATCTAGCTTTTGACAGGATTTTTGTCGCTTGACAGCATTGTATGAAACTGATGATCATGACTTTTGGCGGCAAATTTGCTGCTGTTGATGGAGTTAACCATGAAAAACAGAAATCGTTTTTATTATTTCGGTCTATTTTTAATCTTCCTTCTTTATCCGGTTTCGTCTGTTGCGTCCCAGGCTCAGCTTCCGCCGGACCAAGTGCAGACCGCGTTGAATCTTCTGACGATTGAATGTCAGAATCTGTCTGATTACGCCGTCAGGGCTGCGCAGGGGGATTTTTCAGGGTATGAAACAACCAAGAGACAATTCTCGGTAACCATCGATAATATCGGTTCGATTTTCGGGAATTTTACCCCGGATATGGTGAATGTTCTTTGGGATCAGTATAATAATTTTAATCCGGATGCGGCTTCAGCGAGCGAGACCGCGACGAAATGCCAGGAAGTCCGGCAGATTATTTATCAGCAGCTGGCGGAAGTGGACGGCATTCTGAATCCGCCGCAAAGCGTCACGAATTTTGAAGAATGCGTTGCCGCCGGTTATTTTGTTGACGAAGGGACCTGTTTTATCGGCGGGTATCCGGTTTATGACGAAGCGGGATACTTTACCGGGTTGTACAATGCGAATTGTTTTGACACACAGGATTCTTATCAGGGAACCTGCTGGTATTGCGCTTACGGGAACACAGCGGACGGATGTAATCCCAGACCCTGAGCCGCTCAGCAAGAAATAATTCGTTTTCCGTTTCTTTGACGAAAAATGAAGTCTTTCATCATCCCCTGGAAAAATGGGGTGACGGAAGACTTCATTTTCAAAAGCGGAAATTGGGCTCATGGAAAATGGGTAATTCCGCTTGGAACGCGGCCTTGTAATAAAAATTTAATGAACTTAATTGGCAGGTCGGACCGGATTAAACAGTTTTTCATCCATTACAATAGTTTTATGAATTTGACCGGAAAAAATTTAGCATTCAAACATAAAAACCGTTCCAACCCCGGTGTGGTGATGCTGTTGCTGTTTTTATGCATATTGAGTTTCTTCCTGCTGAAAGCCGTTCTGACCGACCAAATTGTCTCTCCGTGGCTGCCGACACTGGTGCCGACCCGTGACGCGACTTCACACGCACTGGAAGCCGAGGCCCAATTTGCCGCCGGGAACTTGCAGAAGGCGGCGGACGCATATGCCGCTGCCGCGGAACTGGACCCGAATAACGCGGAATATATCTGGAAACAGGGCCGGGCGCTGGCTTATATGACCGGTTCTCAGACGACAGACGCGGAAAAAATCGAGACGTTGACGAAGGCGATTTCACTGCTTGAATCCGGATTGACGCGGTTTACGGAGGATCCGAATGTTTATGCTGTGCTTGCCTTGGTCTATCTGTGGTACTCCGATGGGGATCTGAGCGGCGCGGACGCGGAAGCTAATCTGGCGATTGCGGAAGATTATATCCGCAGGGCGGTGGATTATGGTCCGCGGAATGCGCTGGCTTATGCTTTTTATGCGGAGATTTTGTTGGATCAGGCGAATTATGAGCGGGCGGAGCAGATGATGGGGC
>CALAEB010000453.1 GCA_937890875.1 uncultured Anaerolineaceae bacterium
GTGGTTCAGGCCGCTCTTTATATTTTTTAGGGTCCCTGCATTATAACACTAACTTTATTCTGTCAAGTGTTTTTAGTACTGTTTATGTCACAAAACAAAGGACGAGTGTTACAGTATCCCACATAAATTATTGAACCACCGGAGATGCATAAAAGAAACAGGGAAAAGGTGCGCTTTGGATATAATCAGATCATGCTGAAAATCATCCGGTCAAAAACTTTTTTTATTTTCGAAGTCGCCACGCTTTTTCTGTTCGCGTTTTTTTGGATCGTTTCGACACTTCCTGGTTTCTATAACAAACTGGGGGCAATTGGTTACGCCTATTGCCATCAGATCCCTTCCCGCTCATTTGTGTTCGGAAACAATCAATTCGCCTTTTGCCATCGATGCACCGGGCTTTTTCTCGGTATTCTTTTCGCATTTATCTGGCAGCTGCCATCGAAAAGAGCCGGAAAAGTTTTCACCGGATGGAAAATTACTTTCAGCTTTTTCAGTCTGCTTTTTTACATTGTCGATGCCTTGAACGGAACAGTACTGACTTCGTTCATTGCCGGCCGTACGATTACGCTTTATCCGCCATCCGCCATGCTGCGGACAGTGAGCGGTCTCTGCCTTGGCTCCGCGCTGGGGCTTCTGATTTATCCGATTTTCAACAATGTCTTTTGGACAAACTGTAATCCGAACCAGGGCACGCTCGGATCGCCCAGAATGGCGTTCCGGTTGCTGGCGTCGGAATTGATTGCGCTGTTTTTGGTTTTCTCAGAAAATCCGATTTTTCTGACGATTTTTGATATTCTCAGCACGTTATCGGCAATTCTGTTCACTGCCTGTTTATACTTGTTATTGATTCTGTTATTTTTCAGACTGGAAATCCGGTTTAATCGACTTCTGGAAGGAAGAAACTTTTTGCTGCTGGGAGTTCTTTTCGCGGCGGCGCAAATCACCGTGCTCGCCTTTCTTCGGTTCCGGCTGACCGGCATGTGGTATTGGCCGATTTAACCAAAAAGCAGTGAAAATCATCAGGCTGATAGCGGATCTGCACCTGGATCCCTTTTTGAACAGCATTGGGATAATGAAGTGCAAACTGGTATTTTTCGCCGATCCGCACACGAATTTCATAATCCAGGCCGCGAAACACCGATTCCAGCACAGACCCGGACAGCGAATAGGGTGTATTTTCAAATAATTCGTGCAGCGACCCATTCTGGAAAAGTACCGATACGTGTTCACCTTTTATCAATCTATAGCCGGAACGATCCGGAAACGAAAGCAGCTGGCTTTCCAGCCGGATCACAATATTCCCGTTTCCGTCACTCTCGCCGGGCAGTATATTTTTCAGTCCCAGAAAACCGGCCGCCCATTCAGACTGCGGATAGCGGTAAATACGATCCGGAGTATCCATCTGCAGGATCTTGCCCTCATGCAGCAAGGCAATTTTGTCAGCCAGGGCAAAAGCCTCTTCCTGATCATGCGTGACATAGATTGTGGGAATGCCATTTGCTCCCAGCACATTTCGCAGTTCCTCCATCAGCGACTGCCGCAGGGAATGGTCCAGCGCGCCAAGCGGTTCGTCCAGCATCAGCAGGCGCGGCCGCGGGGCCAGTGCTCGCGCCAGCGCAATCCGCTGCTGTTCGCCGCCCGATAATTCCGTCACTTTCCGGTCGGCAAATGCAGTCATATCAACCTGACTCAGGCATTCAGACACACGTTCCCTGATCTCCGAAGACCCCATCGATTGCATCCGAAGGCCAAAGGCAACATTTTCATAAACACTCCGGTGAGGAAAAAGCGCATAGTCCTGAAACATCAGTCCGAAATTCCGCTGATGCGGCGCGAGTGCAGCTAAATCTTTATCGGCCCACGCAATTACCCCGCTCTCCGGTTTTTCCAGTCCGGCAATCAATCGCAATAAAGTGCTTTTCCCGCTTCCACTGGAACCCAACAAGCAAAGCAATTCATGCGCGCCCAGGCTGAAACTGACATCCCGAAGCAGCGGTTCTTTTTCATAGCGGTAAGTAATATTCGTCAAGGTCAACATTGACTTCATCCTTTTTCAAAAACGCGCGTTTCTGCATTCAACCTGTTCGGCTGCGCTGCCAATCAATGCATTCCAGGGCAGCGTTTCGAAATACGGGAAGATTCCGTTCCTTCCAACCGGTCAACCCGGATGCGGAAGGTTTGAATCCTGCCGGTCTACTACGACAACCATCACCAGACAAAAAGCCATCAGAATGGTTGACATCGCCATCGCCTGCCCATAATTCAATAATCCCGCCTGCCCAAGATAACGGTAAACGGCGATCGGGATAGTCGGACGATCGGGGCGGGTAATAAATGATGTCGCGCCAAACTCACCTAACGAAATCGTAAAAGCAAAAATGAAACTGTTCACAATGCCGCGGAACAGAATCGGCAAATCGACTTCAATGAACACCCGGAACGGAGATGCGCCTAAAACCGCAGCTGATTGTCGGAGAGAAGCCGGAATATTCATGATCGAAGGTTTCAGCGTGCGGATGACAAACGGAAGCGCAATCAGGCTGTGCGCAAACGGGATCAGCCAGAAATTTTGTATGTTTCTTCCGAAAAAGAGAAGGTATCCCAATCCCAGTGTGACGGAAGAAGTCCCGATCGGAAGGATAAAAACCGCCTCGATCTGATTGGTCCAGGGATACCGGCTTTCAGCAAGGATCAACAGCAGACCGACTGCAACAGAGATACAGGATGCCAGAAGCGCCGTGATCAAAGAATTTCGGATCGCAGCGATCGGAGGCACATAAAAAATGGATCCGCGTTCATTAATGAAGAGCTGCCGGTAATAACTCCATGTCCAGCCGGATTCGATTGCAGTCCTGCCGACTTCCGATGGAAACGCGTAAACGGATCGGAACACCAGGGCTAACAGCGGAGCCAGCACAAAAATAAGCAGCAAAAGAATAATGGTCAG
>CALAEB010000454.1 GCA_937890875.1 uncultured Anaerolineaceae bacterium
ACGACGCCGGTGGCCGGTGTGGGCGTATTTTGCATCTGCGCCGCCACCTCTGCCTGCGCGGTGGCATAAATCTCAGCCCGTACGGTTGCGTAGATTTCAGCTCGGATCGTGGAGGCGATTTCGGTGCGTAACACATCCATGTCAATTGTTTCCTGCGGGGATATGCTGCTGAAACCCGCGATAAGAATCAGCAAGACAAGACTTGCCAGAATAATTTTTTTCATGTTTTTTCTCCGTTAATCGACGATGATCGTTATATCCACGATATAAAAATTTTCATCGTTTTCGTTGGATAGAACCCACGACATTGTATACGTGCCGGCGGTTGTCGGCGCGACGATATCGATCGTTGCCGGGGCGGTCCCTTGCGGCGGTGTGGTCGAAGTCAGTTTGTAGCGGGTATTTCCGGCTTTGGCGAAGTTGGTGCCGGTGAAGAAGCGGATGGAATAATCGGTTGTCCAGGTGGTTGTCCCGATATTGGTAATGTACCAGGTCAGATCGTCGGATTCACCGGCCGCATAATGTGTCCCGTCTGTGATGGTTTGGCTGGCCCAAACGCCTTTATCGCCTACAGACCCAAGCGTTGCGGTCGGTGCGGCGGCGGGCAGTCCAGTGGTGGGGGCAGCGCTCGGAAGCCCCGCTGCAGCAGTGGGGATCGTTGAGCCGCTCCCGGCTGTCGGCAGCGATACGGATGCCTGGGCCGTCGGGGTATAAGAAACCGGTGTGTAAGTTGGCTCCGGCGTCTCGGTCGGCATCGCTAAGGCTGTCTCACTCGCTCGGGCTTCAATGGTTTGGACAGCATTGGTAGCGATCTGGTTGACATCGATGGTTGGTTCCGGTGTGGCATTGGTTCCGCAGGATGCCAAAATCACAGTTACCAGAAGAATAAGCGCGTATGGTGCGATTATTTGCTTTCGTTTAAACATGAAAACCTCCACGATTTTTTTGATCATTTCTGCTATTGTACCAAATTATAACGTTTTAGCAGCGGGAATAGTTCCGCTTCCGTGATGATCTGCGCATAATCCGGTGCTTTTGTAATTGCGTTGGCGTGATTAAAGAATCCGCCGGCATTCGATATAAAACCGTTTTTCGTGCGCTTCGCCCATTGAAAAAGTTTTTCTGGGCAGTGCGCCGTCATTGATGATCCCCTGAAAGAACCCGTTTTTCTGGACCGGCGGAAGGTAAAATCCGCTGTTGTTTTCACCGCCTGCGCTGGTGATGAGGTCCGCGGTCCCGTGGATATAATCAATTTCCTTATATCCTCCTTTTGATTTCCAACCGTCC
>CALAEB010000455.1 GCA_937890875.1 uncultured Anaerolineaceae bacterium
TAATACTGCTGTGCTCGTAAATGCTTTTATCGATCCTTGCCAATATTCGCAGGCATTCATCATTCTGCTGCTCTTTGGATTCATCATTGATCTCATACAATAAAACATACTTGGACGGTGTCAGCGAAAAACAAAAGGCAATTTTATCCTCCATATTCGCCGCATTGCGGCTGAAATCCAGAATTCTAAATAGATCAATATCAGGAACATTGGGAAGTCTGAATAGAATAACAGAAAACAGGCCAGCCTGAATACCCAGCGCCGAAAAAGCATTCTTTTTCGAAATCCTGCCGTCCAAATAATCATTAAAAATGGAAGAAAGCTTAAGATCATCCATTTCATTCCCGGCGTCATTCCGGTCTTTTTGAGCACAGGATTTGACTTTTTTCAACAATTCATTGATATCTTCTATGGTCAATTCGGCTTTCAAAATGTAATCAAGAGCCCCCAGTTTAAGCATATTGCGGACGTATTGGAAATCGTCATAGGAACTGAGAACAGATGTCTTAATCTGCGGCATTTTTTCATTAAGGTAACGAATCAGTTCGATCCCATCCATACGGGGCATTTTAATATCCGTCAAAACAAGGTCGATTCCATTTTGTTGACAGCTTTCAATCGCATCAACCCCATCTTCAGCCTCAAAAACGGAAAGATCGGCTTCATCGGTTTGCGCAAGCAGGAGTTTCAGCCATTTCCGGATCAGAATATCATCATCAACTATTAATATATTCATGCTCGGTATATTCCTCCTTAACTTTGGGGATGGTAATTTGGACATGCGTACCAATACCTTTCCGGCTGCTGACAATTATTCCATAACTGCTGCCGTAAGTAGTTTGTATACGGCTGATCACGTTGTTCATTCCAATCCGTTTATGAGCAAAGCTGTTATCAGTAAGGAAACTGTGTTCATGGGCATCAAAACCAACGCCATTATCAGTAATATCAATTCTGATTCGATTCTCAAATTCGCTGGCGCTGACCGTTAATTCGCATCCTCCTCTTTTGGGTTTCAACCCATGCATAATTGCATTTTCGACGATTGGTTGAAGCAGAAGCCGGATGATCAGACAGTCTTCAATTTCTTTATCACAGTTTATATTGGTTACGAGATCATTGGACATCGTTTTTTTCTGAATATCAATATAATCCCGCAATAAAGCCATTTCGGTTCTTATCGTTATGAATTCTTTCGTGTCAGAAAGGATGTTCTTCATCAGCCGGATCAAAGCAAGAATCGTTTCATCCGCACTTTTTTTGTCATCCGTCAAGATTTGGTACCGGATCGAAGCAAGCGTATTATAAAGGAAATGAGGATTGATTTGGGTTTGCAGCGCCAATATTTCTGCTTCGCGTTTCAGTTTTTGTTCCGAAACGACATTGGTCATCAGTTTGGCAATTGTGTCCAGCATCTCATTAAATTGTTCGGAAAGTTCAGCGACTTCATCGTTTGAAGTTACAGAAATCCGTGTGTTGATATCTCCCTCTTTAACTTTTATCATCCCCAGATGCAGTTCTTTCACAGGCTTTAAGAATTCTCTTGCAAAAAAGATTGAAAAGAACAGAAAAACAACGGATAAAAGCAGGAGGACGCCAATATAGGTATACATGGTTTTACTGTACGGAGATAGAATCGTTTCCAAATCGCAATAGGTTATTATTTTCCAATTTGTCCGGTTAATTGTATGAAAAGTAGTCAGAAATGTCTGGTTTTTCTCCGGATTGCTCAGAAACGAGCCTGAAAAGTTTTCAAAATTGGTGAACGGATCAATCGTCCGATCGCCAAAATTCAAATTGTCAGTATAGGCAACCACCTGACCTTTTTCATCAATAATATAGGTGCTTTGATAATCTTCGACATAATTGGAATACATCTTGCGAAATTCAAATTCGGATACGGCAATAATCAGTGTACCCACCGGTTTCCATGTCCCAAAATCATGAAGCTGCCGGATGATATAGACATAATGGTCAGCAAATGATGTGAATAATTTATCTAGCTTGGGTTCCATTATCCAAATTGCCCGCTGTTGGACATTATCAATTTTTTTATACCATTCGAAGTCATGAATATTTAATCCGTCATATTTTTGCTTAAATGGCAAATTGCCAATGATCTCATTTTTATTTGTTATGATGGCCGTTCTGAAAAAAATGCTGTCCGCTGCCGAATCATATTTTCCAAACAAAACCGTATCTTCCCGGGGAAGTGCTTCCCCATCAGCTGATTCATCGATGGTTAATAACAATTGTTGCAGTTCAAGATCCGTGTAAAACAGATTTGCCGCTGCATTGATCCGAGTAAGTTTGTTGCCAATGATATCTGCAAGATGCGTCGTTGCAAGAACTGCCGCTTTTTCCGCCTGAGAAAACGCAATTTTCCTTTGAACTGATAAAAGAACAACACCTAAGATCAACAATGGTATTACATTGGTACCGATCGCAAATAACGATAATTTGCTACTCATCTTCAGTTTGGAGTATCCCTTTTTGTACATTTTCTCCCTCCAAACGTTTCATGCCGGAATTTATACCGTCCGAATTTTACCGGAGGAGTGATCGTGAGAGGCAGTATTGATTAATTCAATAATTGCCTCTCACGATCACTCCTCCGGTAACCCCACTCAATCCCACTATATTATACAAACGCTACGCTTTTATGACAATTATGACGAAAATCTTGAAAAAAGACAAAAAGTCATAAAAAATTGGCAAATTACCAAATATGAATTTCTTAAAAAAATACTAAAAAGTATGCACTAGGTACGTATACAGCAGGCGAAAAACCACATACACTTGTTTTTACAGATGAAAACTGTAAAAAATGTCCCGGTTTTCATAAAATATCCATGGAGGGAAAAATAATGAAGAAGTTTTTTTCACTGTTTCTTATGTTTGTGTTGGTTTTCAGCTTCATTACAGCAGTTGAAGCCGCTGACGAGGAAATAAAAATTGGACTGTATGGAACAATTACCGGTCCGAATGCGCTCGCAGGAGAAATGATGGAAAAGGGCGCGATGCTCGCAGTTGAAGAAATCAATGAGGCGGGCGGGATTAACGGTACCCCGATTAAGCTGATCGTTTACGATGATAAGTCAACCCCGGAAGGAGCTGTAAAAGCGGTTACCAGACTGGTTGATGTGGACAAAGTAGTAGCAATGGTCGGATCCAACTCCAGCCCGAATATTTTGGCAGGAGCGCAGATCACCGAAGACGCCGGTGTGCTTCAAGTCGGCGGTGGGACGAGTCCTTCCTACACCAATGCGGGTTTCAAGTATATTTTCCGCGGAACGGCGAATGCCCAACTGCCCAACAAAGCATTTGTTGACGCAATGCGCAAAAATGAAGTGAAAACGGTTGCGATTTTCAGTCTTGCATCCGAATATGGGAAATCAGGTATCGCAAGCGTAAAAGAGCTGATGGGCGACGATTTCGAAATCGTTGCGGAAGAAACCTATCAGTCCACCGACACCGACTACACCGGGCAGATTGCGAAAATTATTAACTCGGACCCGGATGCCGTGATTGTATACGGTATGACAAATGAGTTGGCGTTATCCTTGAAACAATTCCGAAGAAACGGATTCACCAAACACATTTATGGACCGGAAGGCTTAGGTGTCCCGGATATCATCAATGTTGCTGGTGAGGCGGCCAATGGTGTCATTTTCGGTTCGGGCGCTGTTATTCCGGCTTCGATCGACGACGCGGTCAACGATGTCGAAAAGAAAATGCTGGAAAAATTTGTCGCCGAATACGGGGCGCTTCCCGTTTCCGATGTCGCTTACCGAGGATATGACAGTATTCTGCTCATTGCAGAGGCCCTGAAAAACGCCGCGGACATCAACGATCCTGATTCAATCCGGGAAGCTTTTCTGAATATCAAAGATTTCCCTGGAATCGCCGGGAATTATGATTTCTCCGATGGAAGTGGCGATGGTCTCAATCAGGCACGCGCCTATATCATTGAAGACGGTAAAAACGTACTTTTTGATATGGATTAAAAGTTACTTGAATCGATTATGGAAAAAAAGGATCGGTCCTTTACCGGTCCTTTTTTCAAAGACGAAACAAGTTATCGGAGGAGATGGAAATGGTAATTCAACTGATTATCGGCGCCTTAATGATCGGAAGCGTTTATGGGCTGGTCGGGCTTGGATACGGGCTGATCTACAAGGCATCCGGTTTAATGTCGCTTGCGCAGGGTGACATGTTGATGATCGGCGCATTCCTTGGGCTGACATTCTATAAACATTTACAACTGCCATTCATTGTGGCGCTGCTGCTGACCATGCTGATTATGTTTTCACTCGGAATGGTCATTCAACGGGTATTGGTAACAACGCTTTTAAAAAAAGGCGCGGCGACAGTTTATGTGATTTTGTGTACGATCTCAATATCAATGGTCTTGCAAAACGTGGCAATGTTCGCCTGGGGGACCAACGTTATGCAATTTCCGCCAATTTTTAAGAAAAGTGTCATCAATATACTGGGTTATGATCTTGTTCCTGAAAACCTGCTCGCACTGGGTGTCGCCATAACCTGTATGATAGCACTTCATTTTTTTATGACGAAATCAAAATTCGGAACTTCAATGCGGGCCGCGGCACAAGACCCGATGGCAGCCAGCGCATTGGGGATTAATGTTCCGGTAACCAGAGGCGCCTCATGGGGAATCGCCTGCATGCTGGCAGGCGGAATCGGTGTGGTTGTAGGCCCGATCTTCGGTGTGTATATGTCAATGGGTTCCATGATCGGTCAGAAAGCATTTGCCGGAGCGGTTATCGGCGGATACGGCAACATGTATGGGGCAATCGTAGGCGGGTTGTTTTTTGGCTTCGTGGAAACATTTGTCTCCGCATATCTCACATCCAATTACAAGGACTTTATTTCTTTTGCAATCCTGATCCTGGTCATGATTATCATGCCGACCGGACTGTTCAAAGAGCAGGTTATGGAATGACGAGGGAAATATGCTGAATAAAATCAAAACCAATAAAGTCGCAAGCATAGCAATCCTCCTGGTTGCCGCTGTTGTAGCTGTGATGCTCAGAGAAAGATATCTTGCGCTTATTTTGTGTTTTATCTGTATAAACTCGATTGCGGTCACGGGATTGGATATTCTTTTCGGTTATACCGGGCAGGTGTCTTTCGGCCACGCCGGATTTTACGCGATCGGGGCCTATACGTCGACCCTTCTGGCAAAAAATTTCGGGCTCAATCCGCTTTTTACAATCATCATTGGCATGATTGTCTCAATGATTTTCGGAATCATTGTTGCGTTCCCTGCGGCAAAACTGGTCAAACACTTTCTTTCGCTTTTGACCATCGCATTTGGTCAGATGGTATTTATGTTCGTCTCAGTGACGGATAAGCTGACCAACGGGTATTCTGGGATATTAAATATTCCGGATGTATCCATATTCGGATATCCGATCAAATCCAACCAGGCGTATTTTTTCTTTTTGCTGATCATAACCGGACTGGTGCTCCTGTTTAAAAGAAACCTTATCAATTCGAGAGTAGGAAGAGCGTTTATCGCAATTCGGGAAAATCCGCATGCCGCCAACGGAATCGGTATTAACGTACGCTTCTATAAAATCGTTGCATTTGCCGCCAGCGCCATGCTTACCGGGCTTGCGGGAGCGTTGTACGCTCATTTAGTCGGTTTTATCAGTCCCGATACATTTATGGCGACGCAGTCCAATCTGTTTATGACCATGCTGTTATTCGGCGGCATCGCCACTTTTCTCGGCCCAGTCATCGGTTCCGCGATCCTTGTGGTCGTTACCGAATTGATGCAGAGCCTTGTCAGCTATCAAATGTTGATGTACGCATTGTTTATCCTGGCAGTTCTGTTTTATCTGCCGAACGGGGTAGTCGGAATCGCAAAGTGGGCAAAAGAAATGTTGACGACAAAAAGACAGGGGAAGTCTCGTGTTAACACTACAGAATATCACAATTAAATTCGGCGGGTTAACGGCTGTTAATGAAGTAACCGCAGCGATTGAAACCGGAGTGATTTTCGGGTTGATCGGGCCGAACGGAGCCGGGAAAACCACCCTGTTCAATATTATCAGCGGTGTTTATGCGCCGACCTCAGGAACCGTGCTCTTTAATGACCAAAACATTACCGGTTTGCCGCCTTATAAAATCAACGCGCTCGGAATTTCCAGAACCTATCAGAACATTAACCTTTTCTCAAAAATGAGTGTTCTGGAAAATGTCATGGTGGGATGCCATACCCAAAGCGATTCAGGAATCTTCGCGTCAGTTTTGCGGACCAAAGCGCAACAAATTGAGGAGAATACGATCAAGAGAAAAAGTATTGAGATCCTCGAATTTATGAATCTTGCGGATAAGGTAAACTATACAGCCAGTAATCTTTCCTATGGAGAACAGCGACGGCTTGAAATTGCGCGAGCGCTGGCAAGTGCTCCGAAAATGCTGCTTCTCGACGAACCCGCGGCGGGAATGAATGGCAGAGAGAAAGAAGAATTGAGCGAAACGATCCGAAAAATCAATGCCAAGGGGATCACCATCCTTCTGGTTGAACACGACATGAAATTGGTGATGAACGTCACGCATCAAATATGTGTACTGAACTATGGGAAAAAAATCGCGTTTGGGGATCCGGAACAGATCCAAAAAGATGAAAACGTGATCGCAGCTTATCTCGGAGGAGGAATCGATGTCTGAAATCCTGGAAGTCAAAGATCTCCACTTCTATTATGGGGAAATCCATGCGCTGAAAGGAATTTCCTTCAATGTCAAGGAGAATGAAGTCGTCACAATTATCGGCGGTAACGGCGCGGGCAAAACCACAACGCTGCGGGCAATTTCCGGACTGCTGGGCGGGATCGCTTCGGGTGAAATCCGATTCTTCGGAGAAAGAATTGATGGAAAAAGACCGCACAAAATCGCAGGCATGGGACTGGCCCAATGTCTTGAAGGCCGGCATGTCTTCACCAGCCTGACCGTCCGTGAGAACCTTGATATGGGCGCCTATCTGCGCAGCGGGGCCGAAGTAAAAGACAGTCTGGAATATGTGTTTACCCTCTTCCCAAGATTGCTGGAAAGAGAAAGTCAGAAAGCCGGAACTTTATCCGGCGGTGAACAACAAATGCTTGCGGTCGGAAGAGCGTTGATGCAGAAGCCCAAACTGTTAATGATGGACGAGCCTTCCCTCGGACTGGCCCCGATTATTGTAAGTGACATATTCAAAACGATCAAACAGATCCGGAAAGATGGCATGCCGGTACTCCTGATCGAGCAAAATTCAAATGCCGCATTACGAATTGTGGACCGTGGATATGTGATCGAAACCGGAGAAATCGTTCTTTCGGACACAGCCGAAAACCTGTTAAAAAACGAAGATGTGAAAAAAAGCTATTCTTTGCAATTGTTAAATGTCCATGCTGTTTTCTCTAATTTAAAACGAAGATGTGAAAAAAAGCTATCTCGGTGTAAATTAGAGAAAACAGCATGGACATTTTACAATTGCAAAGAAAAGCGGCAGAGCTCAGAGCGGACGTGTTAACGATGATCACCAATGCCGGCTCCGGCCATCCGGGCGGGTCGTTATCCATGATGGAGATCATCGTCGCCTTATTTTACCGGCAAATGAAAATTGATCCGGAAAACCCATCGGCCGAGGGAAGAGACCGGTTCGTTTTGTCAAAAGGGCATGCCGCACCGGCGCTATACGCGGTCCTTGCCGATAAAGGGTTCATTGACAAAAGAGAAATCGAAAATTTCAGACAGCTTGGCAGCTGCCTGCAAGGACACCCCGACAAGAAAAAAACGCCTGGGATCGACGCGTCAACCGGCAGCCTTGGGCAGGGTGTGGCCATCGCAGGCGGCATGGCCCTCGGCGCAAAACGCTCAGGAAATGACTGCCAAATCTATACCGTCGTCGGTGATGGAGAACTTCAGGAGGGGCTGGTATGGGAAGCGGCCATGGCTGCAGTGCATTATAAACTTGACAATCTGACCGTGATTGTGGACAATAATGGACTTCAGATTGACGGAAGAAACGATGAGGTTATGAGCCTGGGCAGCATCCCGGAAAAATATCGCGCCTTTGGTTTTAAAGTTTTTGAAATCGATGGACATGATTTCGAGCAAATTCTTGGAGCATTGGCTGCCGTTGTATTCAATAAGCCTAAGTGCATTGTTGCCCATACTGTCAAAGGGAAGGGTGTTTCATTTATGGAGGACAAAGTGGAGTGGCATGGCAAAAGTCCGTCATCCGAACAACTGCAGCAGGCGTTAAAGGAGCTGATTCGTGACACAGACAAATGATTCCGTAAAAAAGGCCACCAGAACCGCCTATGGGGAAGCGTTGGTGGGATTGAGCGAAAAGAATGAAAAAATTGTCGTTCTTGACGCGGATTTGTCGCACGCCACAATGACTTATGACTTCTCAAAGAAATACGGTGATCGGTTCTTTAACATGGGAATCGCTGAAGCCAATATGATCTGTATGGCCGCAGGGTTATCAGCGATGGGATACATCCCATTCGTCAGCACATTCGCAATCTTCGGCGCGGGCAGGGCATACGAACAAATCAGGAATTCGGTCGCTTATCCGCATACAAACGTAAAAATTGCATTAACCCATTCCGGCGTAACCATTGGCGAAGACGGCGGCAGCCATGCTTCAATTGAAGATATCGCGCTGATGCGGGTGATTCCCGGCATGACCATCATTTGCCCAAGCGACGCACTGCAGACGCGCAAGGCAATTCAGGCTGCGGCAGAATTCTCCGGGCCATGCTATATCCGGCTCGCCAGAATGGCCTCTCCGATATTGAAGGAAATGCCGTTTGAAATCGGGAGAGCAAACATCCTCGCAGAAGGTGAAGATGTCGTTATCATCGCATGCGGGCTGATGGTTCATATCGCTTTGAAAGCAAGGGAGCTGCTGCGACAAAAAAACATTCATTCCGCAGTCGTGGATATGCATACAATCAAACCGGTCGATAAAGTTATGATCCGCCGGTTAGCAGAAAGGTTCTCCAAGATTGTCACGCTCGAGGAGCACTCCATTATCGGAGGACTTGGTGACGCAGTGCGGGATGAATTGCCGGAAAATATAAAAATTAAAAAACTGGGCGTTACGGATGTGTTCGGTCAGTCCGGAAAGCCTGAGCATTTGCTCCAGCATTACAGGCTGGACGCGGTCAGTGTTATGCAAGACATCATGGAAGCCATGTTTCAGAATTTTTGAGAAGCTGACGCAGGTCAATCGATCAGCCGGATCATTCAGACAAAAAAAGATCCGGTCATACCCTGATCTGCCTCGTTTCTGTTTCAGTCCGAGAAAAAAATCACCAATTGCGGAACCGGCCTTGACATCATTCTGAGAAACCTTATAATAAGTGGCATGAATTCAAAGAGACCGGGTCATTTTTTCCGACGAGGCTCCGCAAACAAAAATCGATTTGCGGCGTTTTTCATTTGTTAAATCAAGAAGCGTGAATACCAAAGGCCTCC
>CALAEB010000456.1 GCA_937890875.1 uncultured Anaerolineaceae bacterium
GGTTCCGCGCGGAGCCTCGAGTGTCTCCCAGTCCGCCGGACGCCGCTCACGGTGAATGGCCACGCGCCGGCGCATTTCTTCATCATAAATTTCCGATGTAGCGACATACAGCACCCTGCTGCCGGCAGCGGCGGCCAAACGCTCCGCCAGGCTGCTTTTTCCGCTGCGGGCGCCGCCGAGGATAAAGGTAAGGTTGGTGTGTGTTCCGGTTTCGTTCATTCGATTTTTGATAAAACTTCCAGCGAGCTGAAGAGGTCCGCTTCCGAAAAAATCTCCAGTGTGACCACGCCGCGGTAATCCAGCGCGATCAGTTTTTCGATCGCCGCTTTTATCTGAGCCAATGGCGTTTGGGTTAAGGACTGATGGTCTCGGGTTCCGATTCCATGCAGATGGATCACGCGGGTCCGCCGGATGCGTTCTGAAAGATAAGCGGGGACATCGATCCTCTGAAGCCAGAGATGTCCGATATCAATGCATTCACTCGCCGGCACCTGCTCCAGCACCGCATGATTCAGTGCGGGCGGATAGCTCTCCAGATTTTCCACAGCTAACAGCGCCGGATCCGGAACGGACGGCAGCAACTGGCGCAAAGACTGCACACAATGACGGATCCACGTATCCGACTCCGTTTCGGAAGGCGTCAGCCGGATCGCGTGGCTGTCCAGATGGAGAACGAAAGCCTGCGGAGCGAGCGCCAGGCAGCTTTCAATAACGCGCTGTGCTTTGCGGATGGAGACATCCGCCTGCCCGTTGACTTCGGAAAATTTCAGATCCAGCGGTAGATGGACGGTGAAAGAAAGGTCATATGCTTTTGCGATGGCGTCCAGTTCCGCGATTTGGCCGGCTGTCGGAATGTTGCAGAAAGAATCGACGTCAAACAGGACCAATTCGACATCTTTGACTTTATCCTTCAGGAAATGGATGTTCGGCAGGATATCATCCGGAATAATATAAGACGTTGTCCCAAGCCGGAAAGGAAACCGGTCAAGCAGCGCGTTTCTCATTCAACCGTCCCGTTAAAGAAGATCAGGTTGGGGATCATCAGCACAACGACTTCGGTTAATTCGACCGTCAATCCCAGAACGTCGCCATTGATGCCGCCGATTTTGCTCAGCGCCAGCCGTCCGACCAAAAAAAACAAGGCTCCGGCGGCCAGAAGCGCCGGCAGGCCTGCGGAATATAGAAAGAGCGCTATCAGCAGCGGAAAAACCGCCCCGACCCAAAGCGCGGACGGCGGAATGGACCGTTTCAAAGAAGCCGCCATACCATTCGGGTTCGCCAGCGGAAGCCGGATCATGACCAGGATCCCCAGCCTGCCCAGCGCAGCGGCCAGCGGGAAGATCATCAGATTCCCCTTTTCCGCGATCCCCGCGATGCAGGCGGTTTTCAGCAGCAGCGTCAGACAGACTCCAAGAACGGCAAATGTGCCATGATGGGTATCTTTCATGATCTGGAGCCGCTTTTCCGGCGTACCGGCATAGAAAAAACCGTCGCAGCAGTCGCTCAGACCGTCTAAATGCAGCCCGCCGGTCAGAACAACCCACATCGTCACCGTCAGAATCGCGGCGATGCCGGGCGGAAAAATTTTTCCGCAGAGCCAGCAGAAGACGGCGGC
>CALAEB010000457.1 GCA_937890875.1 uncultured Anaerolineaceae bacterium
GATTTGTTTGTTTAATGAAGCTTCGCAGCCGGTTTCATGATTCGGTGCGGGACGCAGGAATGCCGGTCCCTTTGCGCCGAACAGGTTGAATTGACTGTGTTTTGATTATCTCATAAAACCCGGCGAAAGAGAAATTTGATTGAAGTGTCAAAAAGCTAATTTCTGTGAAAGAAATTATTCCATCACAGCGTGTGTCCCGTCGAGAGTCGACATGACACGTTAGTGAGTAGATTTTTGCGCGGAGCGCAATAACAAAAGAACAACAAGTTTTGCCTCTTTATTTGAAAAGAATGTCCTAATTTCAAATAAAGAGGAAATAGCGAATTTTTCTCATGAAATGTACTTTTGGTTACTGGTTGAGAATCCCTCGACGCTGCTTTGCTCCGCTCGGGATGCCATATTCTGCTTGCAAAAACACAGAATTTGACTTTTGGCACCCGAATCAAAATTTGATTAAAACAGAAATTTGAGATACCGGCCTTTCCTTGGGTAGGACTGCAGAATCTCTTTTTGATATTCCGAAATGCTGAAAATCAATGACGGTTTCTTATCTGAATCCGAATTACTCCGGTTTGATTTGCCCGACGCTCGGAATACGGCGATTCTTTATGAATAAAGCGGAAAACCGGCATCTTTTCGGGCTTCCAGTGGTTTTGTATAAAAAAATGAGCTGGGATGATTGGGGAGGAACGTTTCGTAATCCGCGTTTAAAACTTCGGAAAGAGACGGATCACGAAACGTTATTGGACCGGTTTTCCTGTAGCCAAGCCGGAAAAGATCTTGGGGATGTCGCCGGGAAATCCTGTATGCCGTTAACCGCCGAGATAAGCGGCTTTTACGTTCGGATTGTTCTGTAGGGCGTCCGCATCTCCGGAAAGAGAGATGGTTCCGGTCTCCAGCACGTAAGCACGATGGGCGATTTTTAAGGCCTGGCGCGCGTTTTGCTCAACCAGCAGAATGGTCGTACCGGCTTCGTTGATCTCCCGGATCGTTTGCAGAATATCCCGGACCAGAACCGGGGCAAGGCCCATCGAAGGTTCGTCGAGAAGCACCAGCCTTCCCTGGGTCATGATCGACCGGCCGACTGCGAGCATTTGCTGTTCACCGCCGGAAAGCGTCCCCCCAAGCTGTTCCTTTCGCTCACGCAGGCGGGGGAACAACGCGAAGACGCGTTCATAGGCGCTGGCCAGGTTACCGCGATCCTTTCGGGCCCAGGTCGCCAGCTTCAGGTTTTCAAGTACAGTCAAATTCGCGAAAATGCCGCGGCCTTCGGGAACATGCGCGATTCCCATCGCTACAATTTTATGCGCCGGCACGGAATTCAGCGTTTTGCCGTCGAACCGGATACTGCCTTCTTTAATTGGCGTCAACCCGGAAATTGCGCGTAACAAGGTGGACTTTCCCGCTCCGTTTGCCCCGATCAGGGCCACAATTTCACCCGGACGTACCTCCAGTGAGATCCCCTGCAGCGCTCTGATCCCATTGTAAGCCACGACCAGATCTTCTACTGAGAGTAAGCTTTGATCTGCCATATTATTCTTCCTCTCCGAGATAGGCCTCAATCACTTTGGGATTGTTTTGGATTTCCTTCGGGAGCCCTTCGGCGATTGTTTGGCCGAAATCGACCACTTTGATTCGCTCAGCAATTTCCATCACGACCCGCATCTGATGTTCGATGAGCAGAATGGTTAGATCGAAGGTTTCACGGATCATCCGGATCAGTTCGATCAGCGCTTCCACTTCCGCAGGGTTCATCCCTGCCGCGGGTTCATCCAGAAGCAATAGTTTGGGACGTGTGGCCAGCGCACGGGCGATTTCCAGCCGCCGCTGCTGTCCGTATGGAAGATTTTTGGAAATGGCTTCGACCTGATCCTGAAGATTGAAGATTTCAAGCAGTTCCATAGACCGGTTGCGGATTGTCTTCTCCCCCTGGGCAAAGCGCGGCAGATGGAGGACGGCCTCGATCGGTGAATATTCTGCCTGGGAATATTGCGCAATTCGAATATTATCCAGCACGGTCAGCTCTTTGAAAAGGCGGATGTTCTGGAAAGTGCGGGCGACGCCGGCGGAGATAATCTGGTTGGTGGGGACTCCGACCAGCTGTTTTCCGTCAAATTCAATTTGTCCTTCCGTGGGCCGGTAAACACCTGTGATCAGATTGAAGATGGTCGTTTTGCCGGCTCCGTTAGGCCCAATGATCGCAACCAGCTCGCCTTTTTCAAGTTGAAGATTGAAATCGTTTACCGCTTGCAATCCGCTGAAATGGTGCGTCAGGTGTGTGATTTTCAGCAGCGTCATGAAACCACCTCCAGTGTATGCATATCCCCGTTTTCACCGTCTGAAGGCGGTTTGGTTTTCTGCGCCGTCCGTTCCGATTTCGGGATAAGGAAACGAAGTTCACGCATACCCATAATCCCCTTCGGCCGGTAAAGCATTAACAGGATAAGCATCAGCGGGGCGAAAACCTGCCGCCATTCCTGGCTGATCCCGAGTATCTGCAAAATCGAACGTAACCCTTCAAGCACGACTGTATAAACTGTTGCGCCCATGATCGAACCGCCCAGACTGCCGATTCCGCCGAGATATACCATCACGAGCATATCGGTCGATTTCGCGATCGTGAAACCTTTCGGATAGATATATTGAAGGATGTGCGCGTAAAGCGCGCCGGCAATTCCGGCCAGAAAAGCCGAAAAAACAAAGGTGAGCACCTTTACCTGACGGGTATCCACACTGACTAATCCGGCAGCGGTCTCATCTTCGCGCAAGGAGAGCACACCGCGTCCGTAATTGGAAAAAATAAAATTTCGGGCCAGAAATATCGTCAAACAAACCCATACATAAACCCAGGCCAGCGAGGTCATTTTGTCCATGCCCATAAATCCGCGCGGACCGCCGATTGCATCGATATTTTCAATGGCGCTCTTGACGATCATATTAAAGGCAAGTGTCACGATGGCCAGATAATCCCCCCGGGTACGGAAAGAGGGAAATGCGACGGCCAGTCCGGCAACCCCGGCCACTGCGCCGCCAAGCGTTACCGTCAGCGGAAAGAGATACGGGTTCAGCGTATCCGGAATTACCCAGACGCTCAACAGGGACGCCGTATAGGCGCCCAGCGCCATGAATCCGGCATGGCCTACTGAGAACTCTCCCATATATCCGTTGACCAGATTCAGACTGACGGTGAGGATGATATTGATCCCGATATAAATCAGAATCAGATCGATATAAGGATTAATGATTCCGACGCGCGGAAGGATGATCGTTAAAGGCAGGATTAATAACAAACAAAGCTGCAATCGGTATCGCGCCCAGATTTGAGTCACTTTCGGCAATTTGGCAGGATATTTAATATCCACGGATTGACTCCTTTTCTATACTTTCTGGACTGCCGGTTTACCTAAAATACCGGTCGGTTTGAAGATGAGCAGGATAAGCAGCAGGGAAAATGCGACAAAATCGCGATAAGTGGATGAAGGAAGGATAACCGGGGTGAAAATTTCAATGAAACCGAGGATGAAACCGCCCAGCATCGCTCCGCGGATATTTCCGATCCCGCCGACAACTGCCGAAATAAATGCCCACCAGCCAATCCGGATTCCCATATAAGGGTCGATGCTATACACCATTCCGTAAAGGGTACCGCCGACGGCGGCGACTGAAGCGCCTAAGACAAAGGTAATTGAGATAATCCGGTCGACCGGAACCCCCATTAATGGGACAATGAACTTATCCCAG
>CALAEB010000458.1 GCA_937890875.1 uncultured Anaerolineaceae bacterium
GAGCCGATGTTTCCCGGACCGATAATACCTACCTGTATTTTTTCCATAAGTCCTGTTCCTTATTTATGATTCAAACCGGCTGTTCATTTTTCAAATTTCCACGGCGGAAAACAAACCAGTCTTTTCACCGGAAGTCCGCGGAAACACGCCCGAAATCAGGAAAAACCGCCTCGAACCGGTCTCCCTTTTCCGGTATCAGCGCAGCGGTGATCGCACCGGACAAAATAACCTCACCGGCCCGCAACATGACGTCAAAAGCCGATAGTTTATTTGCCAGCCAGGCCACACAAAAAGCGGGATCTCCCAAAACCGCCGAACCCGAACCGGAATCAATCCGCATCCCATTTTTATAGAAATCCATTTTGACCTCCGGCAGCCTGATTTCCGCCGGTTTTACCCGCGCTTCACCCAGCACATACAGCGCGGACGAGCCGTTATCCGCCACCGTGTCCGCCAGTTTGATCTTCCAATTTGAATACCGGCTGTCAACAATTTCCAGCGCAGGAACAACAAAAGCAGTTGCCGCAAGCACATCCTGTACGGTGACTTCCGGTCCGGCCAAATCACGCTCCAATATGAATGCGATCTCGCCCTCCACCTTAGGCTGAATTAATCTGTCCGTATCGATCGCTTCACCGGAAACATCCATACAATCAAACAGATGTCCATAATCCGGCACATCAACACCGAATAATTCCTGCATCGGCTTGGAAGTCAGCCCGATTTTCTTCCCGGTGATCTTATATCCGTCCGACAGCATTCGATCCACATTGATCAATTGGATCCGGTAAGCGTCTTCCTCATCAGCTTCAGAATTCAAAGCCGTAATATGCTCCGTCCGGCTGCCGGTGATCCATGCCCGGTATAAAGCGTCCGCATAGTTCTTCCGTATGACGTCAGTCAGCATTTTTCACCTTCCCAAGATAAAAAGTTGTCCAGCAACCCGTTAAATTCAGCGGTCCGTTCAATTTGGGTCCAATGTCCGCAATGCCCGAAGATATGGAGCTGAGCCTCCGGAATTAATCGGATCAGCTTCAACGATGTTTCAAGCGGGATCACTTTATCCTCCCGCCCGTGGATGATCAGCGTCGGATGCTGAATTTCATGAATTCTGTCTTCATCCTTCGCCAAAGCATCCACAAACCGCTGGCGCGGCACGGGAAACATGGCTCCAAAGGATTCCTGAAAACCGGAGCGGATGCTTGCCTCATAGCGCATCCTGGCCAGGTCGTCGTTAACAATTTCCCGGTTATAGGCGAATAAATCCAGAAGTCCCCGCATGTTCTCAAAAGAGGGCTCATACCCCCACACGCGGTCGAGCCCCTCCGTGATTTCGAAACGCACGCCCATTGCGCCCATCAGAACCAGTTTCCGCACGGATTCCGGATGATTAATCGCAAGTGAGAGCGCAATGGCCCCGCCGAACGAGTTCCCGACCAGATCGGCCTGTTTTATCCCAAGTGCCTCCATAAAATCCAGCACCTGTCTGGTCCACAGGTCCAAAGTATAT
>CALAEB010000459.1 GCA_937890875.1 uncultured Anaerolineaceae bacterium
AGAGCGAGAGGACGGTTTCTCTGCCCGCGAAGGCGCTGATCATCATAATCAGCGTGGATTTTGGCAGGTGGAAGTTGGTGACCATTGCGTCAACCGCGCGAAATTCGTAGCCGGGCAGAATATAAATTCCGGTATCGCCTGAAATCGGGACCACGCAATCGGCACTCCCGGCAGCCAGGGCGGCCTGCGCCGCGCTTTCCAGCGTGCGGGCACTGGTCGTTCCGACCGCGATCACACGCCGTCCGGACCGTTTTGTCTGCACAATTTTTTCGGCTGTTTCAACAGAGAGCTCACACCATTCCTGATGGATATGGTGCTGTTCCGGGCTGTCTTCCGTGACTGGCTGAAAGGTGTCCAGCCCGACATGCAGCGTCACCGTTGCCAGTCCGATGCCCGATTCCCGGATCCGGCCAATCAGTTCCGGTGTAAAATGCAGCCCGGCAGTCGGCGCGGCTGCCGAACCGGTTTCTTTCGCATAGACCGTTTGGTAGCGTTCCGGGTCGGCCAGCCGTTCATGGATATAGGGTGGCAGCGGCATTTGTCCGTTCCGCCGGATGAAATTTTCCAGCGATCCGTCGAAGCGGATCAGCCGGCGCGAACCCTCATATTCCGCCACGATCTCGGCACGCAGGTTTTCGTCCAGCGTCAGGAATTTTCCGGCAATGACGCGCTTTCCGCCGACCAGTGCCTCCCACAGGTTATCCCCGGTTCGTCTTAACAGCAGGATCTCCACCTGGCCGCCGGTTTCCGCCTTGCGGGCGTAAATCCGGGCCGGCAGGACCCGGGTCTGATTCAGCACCAGCAAATCGCCGGACGTCAGGAACTCCGGCAGATCGTAAAAATGCCGGTGGAAAATGGTTCCATCCGCCCGGTTGTAAACCAGCAGGCGGGAGGCGTCGCGCGGTTCAACCGGCGTCTGAGCGATTCGTTCCGGCGGCAGATTGTAATCAAAATCGGTTGTTTTCATGCAAGTGAATTCTGTTTCCTCGGTATTTCGGAATATAAAAACGATATTCCGCTCGTCTGTTACTTTTTTTCAGTGAGAGAACAACAGCCCTGCAAACTTTCCTTCTTTATTTGAGAGGGGGACCCGCGTTTCGAATGATGGCTGTTTCCCGGCCATTCTCTCAGCAAATCAAAATATGAAGAAGGATATTCTGTTGTTCTTCCGGTTTTGCGCAGAAACGGGATAACTTTTTTTCTTTTGATTCGAAAGGATTTCTCCAATTTCGAATACCGGTTATTCTCAGAACAGGTTGGCCTGTTTGGGAGCCGGATCCGGTTCCTTCCCGTTTTCCTTGTTTTCCGGAAGCGGAATCCCCAAATGATCATAGGCTTTTGCGGTCACGCAGCGTCCCTGCGGCGTCCGGTCAATGAAACCGAGCTGCAGCAGATACGGCTCAACAACTTCCATGATCGTATCGGATTCTTCGCTGATCGAAGCGGCGATGGTACTCAGCCCCACCGGCCCGCCTCTGTATTTCTCGATGATCGTCAGCAGCACTCGCCGGTCGACATCATCCAGCCCGGCGCGGTCGACGTTCAGCAGTTCCAGTGCGCTTTGAGAAACGTCTTTGTCGATGATCCCGTCAGCCCGCACCTGCGCATAATCCCGCACACGCCGCAGCAGCCGCAGCCCGATCCGCGGTGTTCCGCGCGAGCGGACGGCAATTTCATGAATGCCGGCCTCGTCGGCCGCAATGTTCAGTTTCCCGGAAGCGTTACGGATGATGGTCTCCATCGCCGGCAGATCGTAATAATTCAGGCGGTAAACGGCGCCGAAACGCGCACGCAGCGGCGAACTGACCAGGGAAAGCCGGGTCGTGGCGCCGATAACGGTGAAATGAGGCAGCCGCAGCCGGATGGAACGGGCGGAAGGGCCTTTGCCGACCATGATATCCAATACCGAATCTTCCATCGCCGGATACAGGATTTCCTCGATTGCCCGGCCCAGCCGGTGGATTTCATCAATGAAGAGGATATCCCCTTCATGCAAATTCGAGAGGATGGCGGCCAGGTCGCCGGCGCGTTCAACGGCCGGTCCGGCTGTAATCTTGATGCTGACGTTCATCTCGTTTGCCATGACGTGCGCCAGCGTCGTTTTGCCGAGCCCGGGCGGTCCATAAAACAGCACGTGATCCAGCGGTTCTTTCCGCTGGCGGGCGGCGGAGAGGAGGATTGACAGATTCTCCCGGATCTGGTCCTGTCCGGTTATTTCACTCAGCAGCCGCGGCCGCAAGGCAAAGTCAACCCGGTCATCCGAGGGAATTGCCGCCGGATTACTTAATCGCTCATTTTCCATGCGTAGTATTATAACAGTTCGGGAGCCCCGCACCCTCGGTTCGACCCGCAATCAGCATTTCGATAAGTGAAGCGCCGGTTTGAATCAAATGAAAACATCGTTTTCAAACTTCGAATTTCGGATGTCATTCCGCTAATTTGACGCCTGATGTTCAAGCCGAATAATGAAATAATACAACTGCAAGTTTTTCTTTTTATTCAAAAGGGCTCTTCTATTCCGAATTTCCGCTTGGCTTCTGTTCTCATGTCAAAAAAACGCCATTTTGTTTATAATTCTGAGTACCGGCCAGAAGTGTGAATGCCGGAAATCTGCTTTGGAGAAAATTGCTGCCTGTAACTTCCATTCTGCGGGAAGTTACAGGCAGCACAGATAACGCTTTCAAATTCGAATTGCTGGGGAAGACAGCGAAAAAAAAAGGAGTATTTTCATGTTTGGGTATAACATTGCGAAACATCCGGTCATGGATCAGAAAATGATTTGTCTCTGGTCCGAGGAAGATCATTACCGTAAATCTGAGGCGAAACTGCTGCCCGGGTTTGGCTCCAATCTGTGCAGTTTTGCGGTGGATGGTCTCGAATATCTGCATCAGGCTCCGATGCCGGTCATCGGGACAAAATTTTTCGGGGTGCCCCTGCTTTACCCGTTCCCGAACCGGGTGCGCAACTGCCGTTTTACTTTTGACGGCGTCGAATATCGGCTTCCGGATAATGACGGCGGGCGTTCGCTGCATTGTCTGGTAGCGGATGCGCCGTTTGAATATGAGACGCCGGTGGTAAAAGATGACGCTGTGTCCGTTAAAACCCGGCTGGATATTGTCCCCGGCCACCCGCTTCATGATATTTTCCCGATTGCAAACCGCCTGGAGCTGGTTTACACGCTGCGGAACGACAGCGTGGAAATCAGTGTGAAGATCACCAATCTGGATTCTGAAAAACGCTTCCCTTTCGGCTTTGGCGTGCATCCCTATTTCAATATTTACGGAACGAAGGATCAGGTTCGTCTGCATGTTCCGGCGAAGAAATGGATGGAAGCGGTCAGCCAGCTCCCGACCGGGAAGCTGGTCAATATGGAAGATGCCCCCGCCGACCTGAGCAAACCGATCCCGATTAAGGGATTGACGCTGGATGAGGTCTGGTTCGGAATGGAACCCAAAAAACCGATGGCTATCATTTATGAGGCGATCGGCCGCAAGCTCATGCTGAAAGCCAGTGAGATTTTTACCCACAGTGTCACTTATACACCTCCGTTTGAGGCTTTCCTCTGCGTGGAAAATCAGACGAACGCTACCGATTGTCACAACCTTTATGCGCGCGGCCTGGAAAGAGAGGCCCATCTGTTGATTTTAGCCCCGGGTGAAAGCATCGGTGGAATGCTTTCATTTGCTGCGGAGCGGATTTAGCATTTTTTTTGTTACAATTAGCAGCACACGAAACGAAACCGGCGCCGCTGTCTGTTCCGCGGATGCCGCGCCGGAGGCAGAAATTCGAAATTTGAAGAAGCCTTTCGAATAAAAAAGAAAACTTATGGTTCTATTGATTTGTGCGAAGCGCAAACCAATAGAACCATAGAACTGCCTTCATATTTGATTCGGGTGTATAAAAGTTGGATTATTGAAAGAACACCAGGCCCCCTTTTTCGGTAATTTAGTGCTTTTAATACCCAATCATATTTCGAATCGCGTATCGGAGGATTGTTTATGGCGAAAAAAGAAAAGATATCAAACTTCGGGATTGACCCGGAACCGCTTGATTTTTCCAATGAAACCTGGTCATGGAAAGGGGAAATCCCGAATATGCCGATCCAGGCGGACGGATTTTCTTATGACCTGATCGATGAAGACGGGAATGATAAGACAGCGCTGGCGCTGGGTATTTTGGGCATGATCATCATCGTGTTCAACGCAAAGGGCCCGAAAATCCGGGAAGAAGATGTCCAACCGGTGTTCCATCAGGTGATTAATACCCGCAACTGGCATTCCCTGACTGAAAAAGAGGGCAATCAACTGGGCAAGGCTGCCATCAACAAACTGACCGATGCCGAAACCAGCAGCGACGTTTTTGATCTGGCGTCGTTTGCGCCATTGGAAGTGAAGCGGGCGTTACTGCGCAAATTGTTTGTGATTGCACGCTATCGGATTAAACCGGAATTTACGGCGGAGGCGGAAAGACGGATCGTGGAAGATATCGTTCCGCTGATCTTTGCCGATCCTGAATTTGAACTGGCGCAGCTGACCGGCCTGATTATCCGGCCGAAAAATGAAGCGGAAGCGGCCCCCTATGAAGTTCCGGCGGAACGCGATGATTTTGAACCGGATGAGACGGCGGAAACGGAAACCTTTTCCGAAGCCGAGCCGGACGCGGAGGAAGCGCTGCAGGACCAATTGACCTCCTTAAGGCAGGAAGTGCCGTCCGCAGCTGAAAGCCGGGAAGCGGCTCCCCAAAAAGAAACTTATATCCCGTTTTCAGATATGGAGCGGGAACAGCAGCAGACCGCGACGCCTGAGCGGGAAAAGCCGCGCCGATCCGGTCCGGCGAAAGGTCAGGACAAGCGGGCGGGTTTCGGCCGTCCGCCGGCTGAAGAACTTGCGGACAATGTGCCTGCCGAGACAGATATTCAGCCTGTGGACAGCGGCGATACCCGTTCTGATAATTTTGGGTATGATTCGGTAGTTTCTGCTCCGCAGGATCTGCCGCAGCATCAGCAGATTCCGATGCCGGATCTGCAAAATGTGCCGAAGCCGCCGGTACCGCCGGTTCCCAATGCGGATCTCCCGCGGCAGCAGATGCCGGTATCCGGACAACCGTACCCATATCCGGCCGACCCGAACGCGCCGTATCCTTATCCGGCTAATCCGGCCCGGCAGACCCCGCCGCAGGGACCGGTACCCGGACAACCGTACTCATATCCGGCCGACCCGAACGCGCCGTATCCTTATCCGGCTAATCCGACCCGGCAGACCCCGCCGCAGGGGCCGGTACCCGGACAACCGTACTCGCATCCGGCTGACCCGAATGCGCCGTATCCTTATCCGGCTAATCCGGCCTGGCAGAC
>CALAEB010000460.1 GCA_937890875.1 uncultured Anaerolineaceae bacterium
CAATTTGAAGACGGCAGTACCTATCACCAATACCAGCCGCTGACAAAAACCGGAAATGCGGATGTTGGGAGCGGGTTTAATGATGATCCGCTCTGGCTGGTCGCGTGTACTGCGGCGTACATCCGGGAAACGGGCGATGCCTCGATTCTGAATGAGCCTGTCCGGTTCAACACGCAGCCCGGAACGGAACAACCATTGTTTGAACATTTGCGGCGAAGCGTCAATTTTACTGTCGGGCACAAGGGGCCGCACGGGCTTCCGCTGATCGGACGAGCGGATTGGAACGATTGTCTCAATTTGAATTGTTTTTCCGAAGAGCCGGGAGAAAGTTTTCAGACAGTCACAAATTTTGAAAGCGGCAAAGCTGAAAGCGTATTGATCGCGGGGATGTTTGTCAAGTACGGGCGTGAATATGGCGAGCTCTGCGAACGGTTTGGCGACTCGGCTGAGGCTGCCTCGATTCTGCGGGAAGTCGGGGACATGGAGCGGGTGATTCTTCAGCATGGCTGGGACGGTGAATGGTTTTTACGCGCTTATGATGCGTTCGGGAATAAGGTCGGCAGCCATGAATGTGAAGAGGGGCAGATTTTTATCGAACCGCAGGGTTTCTGCGTTATGGCCGGCGTCGGAAAAGCGGAAGGACTGGCTGAAAAAGCGCTGAGCTCGGTTCGCAGACGCCTGACCAACGATTTCGGGATCGAGCTTGTGACGCCTCCATATACCGAGTATCAATTGGCGCTCGGCGAAATCACCAGCTATCCGCCCGGATATAAGGAAAATGGTTCCGTCTTTTGCCACAATAATCCATGGGTTTGCCTGGCCTATACGGAATTGGGGGATGGCGACCAGGCTTTCGATGTCTATCGCCGTCATAGTCCGGCATATATCGAACCTGTCAGTGAAATCCATCGGACCGAACCCTATGTTTACAGCCAGACGATCGCCGGACGGTATGCCAGGAACTATGGCGAAGCAAAAAACAGCTGGCTCACTGGAACAGCCGCATGGTCATTGGTGGCTGCCACACAGGGCATTCTGGGGATCTGTCCGGATTTCGACGGTTTGCGGATCAAACCCTGTCTTCCTTCTACTATGGATAGTTTTTCGTCGGAACGGAAGTACCGGAGCGTAACTTATTCCATTACCGTCAGAAAATCTGCTGACGGGACAAAGAAAATGCTGGTTGACGGACAGCCGGTTAAAGGTGACTTGGTTCCTTATGACAGCCGGAAGGAACACTGTCAGGTGGAGGTATTCTGCTGACGCTGGAGATCGCCCTGCGTTTTTTCTGCGGCGCATCTTGAGAGGGGTCTTTCCGTTTCAAATTGCCGGCGGAGAGAACAAAGCAACAATCTGAACTATAATCATATCCGATACCAAGTCGGCGGGAATAATCCGCTTTCAGATTATTGAATAAAACGGAGGATCGATGACATTTCCGAATGGTTTTATCTGGGGTGCGGCCAGTGCCGCTTATCAAATCGAAGGCGGCTGGGATGCCGACGGAAAGGGTCCCAATATCTGGGATGATTTTTCGCATATATCGGGAAATATCCGGAATGATGAAAACGGGGATATCGCCGCCGATTCCTATCATCGTTTTGCAGAGGATGTTCAGATCCTCAAGTCGCTCGGATTGCAGGCTTACCGGTTTTCGGTCAACTGGGCGCGTGTGCTGCCGGAAGGCAGCGGAAAAGTGAACCCGGCCGGGCTGGCTTATTATGACCGGTTGGTCGATCTCCTGCTTGAAAACGGGATCATGCCTTCGATGACAATCTTTCATTGGGATCTGCCTTCTGCGCTGAATCATAAAGGCGGCTGGTTATCCCGATCCACAGCGGAGGCGTTCCAACAGTATGCCGCGCTGCTTTCGGAGCATTTTAATGGCCGGATCCGGCATTATGTCACGCTTAACGAACCGCAATGTGTTCTGAAGCTGGGGCATGGGTCCGGCGTCCATGCGCCGGGTTACCGGCTCACCTATGCGGAACAATGTATCGTGATGCATCACCTGTTATTGGCTCATGGGCTGGCCGTCAGCGCGATCCGCCAGAACAGTACGGAGCCGGTTCAGATCGGCATCGCCAGTACCGGAGAATTGTGTTATCCGTCTGAGGATACGCCGGAGAACCGCGCCGCAGCCTGCCGGCGATCTTTTGAACTGACGGGAGACAACTGGAGTTTCACGCACAATCTGTTTATGGATGCCGCTTGTTTGGGGCATTATCCTGAAAGTGCGCCGGCATGGGTAACCGAATTTGCCAAAACGATTCCCGAAAGTGATTGGGAGATCATCACACAGAAACAGGATTTTTTAGGTCTGAACGTTTATAACGGGCATGAAGTCAATGCCGAAGGCCAATACGTGCTGCGGTATACCGGATATCCCCGGACCGCTTTAAAGTGGCCGGTTACACCGGAAGTGATGCACTATGGCCCTTTGTGGCTGTATCAGCGTTATGGTCTGCCGATCCTGGTGACGGAAAACGGCCAATCCTGCAATGACCGGATCTTTTTGGATGGCGCTGTGCATGACC
>CALAEB010000461.1 GCA_937890875.1 uncultured Anaerolineaceae bacterium
CATTAATCAGTTCACAGCCAGCCTTGACCGGTTCAGCAGCAAACGGTGATCCGGGTTGTCGCGTTATTGTGAGCTATTGTCTGTTTTGGAGGACGCTATTTTATCTTTTTTTAATGTCCAGTTGCTGAATCCTCGGCAATTTGAAATCAGGAGGGATCTTCTCTGACGAAAACGGAAAGTTTGCGGCTCATTTGCTTTGCCGCAACGGCCCTTTTCAGATATCGAATTCCGGTTGAGACCTGATTTGGGCCGTCCCGGGTTGTTATAATAGAAATATGCGTAATAGATTATTGGCGAATTGGCGTACGCTTGTGACGATTCTGCTCGTCGCAGGGCTGATCCTGTTGGCACTGAGTGGTTTTCTAACATCCTTCCTGAGTAATTTTCTGGATCCGGTCATTCAGATTCAGGCCTGGTTTTCCGAACGGGTCCAGATCGTGTATGAGTTTTTTACGATTCCGCGTGATGTGGTGAGTCTGCGGCAGGAGAATCAGGAACTGCAGCGAACCGTTTCCCTTTTACAGACCGAAATTATTCAGCTTGAACAGGATCTTAAAGAAGCGGACATCCTGTATGCGCTGCTTGGGTTCGCCAGAGGCCGGCCTGAGGAAACGTATATTGCCGCGGCGGTAATCGGACAGGACCCCAGCCCTTTTCTGCAATATGTGCTGATTGATAAAGGATCTGACGACGGTGTGTTATATGGCATGCCGGTTGTGACTGAAAAGGGGTTAGTGGGGAGAATCGAAGCGGTCACCGCTTCAGCCGCCCGGGTCCAGTTGATTACGGATTCGGGATCACTGGTCAACGCCGTTATCGAAGATGCGGAAACGGAAGGCGTGGTGACGGGATCGGTCACTGCCGACATCACGGTTGAAATGGTTTCTCAGGAAGCTGAAATCCGGCCGGGGCAGATTGTCCAGACTTCCGGCGTCGGAGGGAATTACTCGTCTGATGTTGTGATCGGGCAGGTTTTAAATGTGAACAAAATCGAAAACGAATTGTTCCAATCCGCCGCGATTCAGCCGGCCGAGGATTTCCAAAACCTTCAGGCCGTATTAGTAGTGGCCAATTTCCGCCCGTCGAATATCGCGCCGCTGGAATAGCCGGGAGGCGCACACAAACCATGATCGAAATCATCGTATCGTTTCCCGTGCTGATCATTTCCATGATCCTTGAGGCGACAGTGTTCAGCCGGATTCAAATTCTGAGCGGCAATGCAAATTTGGTGATGCTGGTTTTGATCGCCTGGTCAATCCATTCTGCTACGCGTTATTCCTGGTTTTGGTTTTTATCCGGCGCATTGATTATGACCTATTTGTCCGCTTTGCCGTTATACGGCTATTTTGTGATATTTGGCGTGCTTTGGGCCATTATCGCATTCTTAAAACGGCGCCTTTGGCAGATGCCGATGATTCTGATGCTGTTTTTGACGATCTTCGGGACGCTGCTGGAAAACTTTTTTTCGATTGGGGCGCTTTATCTGCAGGGCGCGGCATTTTCGATACGGGAAATCCTCACAGTGATTACCATTCCATCTTTAATTTTTAACCTTCTGCTTGCGATTCCGGTGTTCGGAATCATCAATGATATTGCAGACACGGTTTGTGCACGAGGTGAAATCGAATGATTGATCAGCAGCATTCCGGAAAACTGGATTTTACCAATCGCCGTTTGATCATTTTCTACATTGTTTTTTTCGGCGTTATGCTGTTTTATATGTATAAATTATTTACCATTCAAATCATCGATGGCGAATACTATTCGGAACTGGCCGACAATAACCGGATTTCCATTGTGCGGGAGCAAACCACCCGCGGCATTATCTATGACCGCAACGGCGTGGTGCTGGCCAGAAATGTTCCGACTTATGATATCGTCATCACCCCTGCGGAATTGCCGGAGGATGAAGGCGATGTACAGGAAATTTACCGGACGCTTTCAGAATTGATTGAAGTACCGGTGAATAACGGTGAGATTAATGACGAGACTGTCCGCCTGTACAGCGAGTGCGGGACGGATTTCGGGATTACGCAGATTGTGTACATTGCGAATTCACTGACGCCTTACAAGCAGACCGGCATCAAATGCGATGTGGAAGAGAAACTGGCGATGCACATCAAAGAATTGTCCGCGAATATGCCGGGAGTGGACGTACGGGTGGAGTCAATCCGGGAATATCCGACCGGATATGATACCGCCGAAGTCGTCGGGTTTTTGGGGCCGATTCCGGATATCATCTCCGAAGAGATGAATGAAAGAGGCTTTATCCTGGACCAGGATAAATATGGGTACAGCGGCGTGGAATCCTCACTGCAGGATATTCTTTCCGGAAAGAACGGGCGGCGGGTGGTCGAGGTCGATGTCGCTGGTCTGGAAATGCGTGACCTTGAACCGCCGAAAGAAGCTGTTCCGGGATATAACATCAAGCTGACATTGGATGTCCGGCTGCAGAAGGTCACGCGGGCGGCGCTGATTGACACG
>CALAEB010000462.1 GCA_937890875.1 uncultured Anaerolineaceae bacterium
GGAAAAGAGCTCTTCGGATTTGGCAACTTTGACCTGGTTTTTCTGGATGCAGACCAGATCATAACCTTCCCGCAATTTGGCGTAGGCGCTGCCGATGATCTCCAGCGGTTCCTGCAGGTCGGCGCCCAGCCAGACGCAGTTTGGCGCGGAGGCATGCAGAAAGCCGGCACGCACGGCTGGGTGTGAACCGAAGTTTTTGGAGAGCTTGACGATTTTGGCTGTGAAATGGGTGAAGTGCGCGCCGCGCAGCCAGGCTACCGAGCCGTCCGTGGATCCGTCGTCAACGAAGATGACCTCGATCGGCACCGGTAAGGCCTGCGCGTAGCTTTCCAGCGCGGCTGTCAGTTCGGGGAGGTTTTCTTCTTCGTTCAAAAATGGGATCACCACGGATATTTCAGGTTTTTGCATGCGGCTTCCTTTTGTGCGGGAATCGTTTCTTTCCGCATTTATTGTAACATACCGGCGAAATGCCTTATGATTATGTTCGGAGTCAGCAATTCGGCTTTTGACAACCGAAGAAGCATACACTAAGTTATTTCATATTCAACAGCGGAATGCCGGTTGGGCGGCAGAAGTATAACGTTACTATTGGGGAGGCCGTTGATGAAAAACAATAAAAACGAACGTATCCGACCGGGATTTTGGGTTGCTTTTGGCTTTGTATTCTTAATCGCATTTCTATTATTAAGCATCCTGGGAAACAGATGGTATACCTATCTGGTCGCTGGCGCAGCAGGGTTCGCTGTCCTCATGATCAGGACAAAGTTACCCTTGAATGGGATCCGATGCGCAGCGCTGTGGGTGATGTGTATTGGTATCCTGGCACTTTCGATTTATTTTGGACGCAGTACGTTATCCGTGTCCTTCACAGGCGACTTATTTAACAAAGGGGTACGATCGGTCAATCACATTTATGTCCGTTTTACCGGGACTACGATATTTCACAATGCAATGCTGAATGGACAGCCTCAATCTTATGTGTTTGGAAACTGGAAAGTCCCGGAAGGGTATCAGAACAGCATAATCCCGCTGAGCAAATCCAGCGCATACCTGCTTACGAAGGACAGCGGAAATCATGCAAAGGCCATTTTCCAGCTTCATGGCGGAGGATATGTCGGCGTATTTCAAGATATTTATAACGATCGGGCGCTCCAATACGCTGCAAATTATGACGATGCGGATGTGTTTTCGCTGGATTACCGGACAGCTCCTAAAAACCTGTTCCCCGGTGCGCTGGAAGACGCGGTCGAAGGGTATCACTGGTTATTGGAGCATGGCTATGAGGCTGAAAATATTATTTTCTGCGGGGATTCTGCGGGCGGAGGATTAGCGCTGGCGACGGCATTGTATTTGCGCGATCATGATCTCCCGCTTCCTAAAATGCTTATTCTTTCTTCTCCCTGGACGGATCTCTCAGCCGAGGGCGAGTCTTACTCAACCAATCTCACGAAGGATGCGATCTTCGGTTACCCCAGCGCGGAGATGGCACCCAGATATCCGGTACCGATCCTGTATGCGGGTGACCATGATCTGCGTGATCCCTATCTTTCCCCTGCCTATGGCGACTATACGGCCATGCCGCCGATGCTGATCCAAACCGGTGCGGATGAAATTCTTTTGAGCGATAGCAGGACCGTTGCGGAAAAAGCAAAGACGGCGGGCGTTGACGTCAAACTGATCGAATATGAAGGAATGTATCATAGTTTTTACATCGCCACCCCGTTTATTAAGGAAGGCAAGAAAGCGTGGGCGGAAATAAAAACATTTATCGCGGAACATGAGTAAACGGTTTTCTGTTTATTTGCAAAAAGGGAAACTGTCGTGAACTTTGATGCGTTGAAAACAATTTGGGCCCGGGAAGAACGGATATCGTTTCAGGGATGGGATTTTTTGTATTTGGAGTCTCGCTGGCAGGAGGAAGGGCTGCCATGGGATTATAGGGAAATTATTCAGGGATATTTGAAATCCACTGACCGTTTATTGGATATGGGAACCGGCGGCGGAGAGTTCCTGCTAAGCCTGGGCCATCCTTATGCGTATACAGCAGTGACGGAAGCTTGGGCTCCAAATCTTAAGGTATGTAAAGAAAAACTGGAGCCGCTTGGGATTCATGTTTATCCGGTTGAGGATGATTCCCGGTTGCCAATCCATACGGATATGTTTGATATCGTCATCAACCGTCATGAGGCTTATGATCTGCATGAGGTTTCTCGGGTGCTTCACCCCAATGGTTTCTTGATAACGCAACAGGTCGGCTGCAATAACAACCGGGACCTTTCTGAATATCTGATTCCCGATTTTGTGTCCCAGTATTCCGATTTTTCGCTTCCGGCTGAGAAACGGAAATTCGAAGCAAATGGTTTCGAAATATTGTTTTGTGACGAGAGTTTCCCGGAAATCCGATTTTTTGATGTTGGCGCGATTGTTTTCTATGCGAGAAGAATTCCCTGGGAATTCCCGAATTTCTCTGTTGAGAATAATTTCAGGCAACTATGCAGTTTGCATCAGGAATTGACATCCAACGGTTTTATCGGTACACGGGGACATCGGTTTATCATTGTGGCAAGAAACGGAAAAACTCCCGAATAAAACGTAAGACAGGAAAAACAAAAAACATATCCTTTGATGCATCCGAATCATTTGGGTAGTAATTAAACTTTAAATTCCGGTTTTTCAGAAATGGGAGGTAAAAATCGGGGCCAAAAGTGCAGTCAGCGCTGTTTCCCGCTTAGAACCTGATCCCGTGTTCCCGGCAGAAGTCCGCCACGCGGGCGCGCATGGCCTGATAAAACCCCGCCGCATCCGGGAATTGGTTCACGACCGGGTTGTAATTCCATCTGCCGAAGTCAATTTCACTGGCGAAAGCGACTGCCTCCAGAAGTTCATCGATGTTTTGCGCAAAGATGTTGGGCGTCGGATAAGGTTCGATATGAACCCAGGTGCGGCATCCCTGTTCGTGCAGCGCCCGCAATGCGGCGATCCGTTCCGCGTAAGGCGCAGTGCCGGGTTCCCAATGGCCGCGGAATTCCTCCGAGAGTGAGATCAGCGAGATGCCGTAACGGTTCCGCTCGTCCAATTCCGCCAGTTCGGCCGGCAGGACACCCTTGGTCAGCACAGCGCACGGAATGCCGGACTGGTTGATTCTGCGGATCGATGCCAGGCTGAGCCGCCCGATTTCCGGCTGCCGGTACATAAAGGGATCGGTGGTAAGGCACAGGTGGACGTTTTGGATCCTGCCGTGCCATTTTTTGAGTTCCTTTTCCAGCAGTTCAAGTGTGTTTTCGACCAGAATGGGCCGGGTCCATTCCGAAAATGATTTCACTTTGCCGAAACGTCTGGCCATCAGCCAGGCGTAACAGGGATACCGGCAGCCATGCGAACAACCCAGTACCGGGTTCATGGCGTAATCCATCCCGGGCAGGCTGGGTTTATACAGCATGGTTTTGCGGGTGATCGTTTCGAGCATGAGTTGCCCTGTTTCCGGCATAAAAAATCTGCTGTTGTGCTGTTTTTCCGCAACGCGGAAAAACAGCACAACAGCGCTTGAATTCAGCTGCGCAGTTTGGCGTTCAGCACCTGCTCCAGCCGTTTGATGATCTTATTGCGGATCGCGGTGGCGTCTTTATCCGTCAGCGTTTTCTCATCCGACTGATAGACCAGGCCGTAAGCCAGGCTCTTCTTGCCCTCGCCCAGCTGAGCGCTGCGGAAGATGTCGAACAGCGTCGCGCTGTGCAGCAGCTTTCCGCCGGCCTGCTGAATCACCGCCAGCGCCTCATCCGCCGTCACGGCCTCATCCACCACGATCGCGATGTCCTCCAGGATGGACGGGAACGGCGA
>CALAEB010000463.1 GCA_937890875.1 uncultured Anaerolineaceae bacterium
CATGATCGATGCCCGGCACGGGCGCAGGCCGGAAGCCGGTCCGGGCATCGATCATGACCGAGAGCAGACGAAAAGCGATATACGAAAAACCCAGCCAGCGCAGATCAGCCGTGCCGGCATTTTCCGCGGATTGACCGGAAAGCGTACGCAGGAACATACTTGCACGCAGGGACAGTGCCGGTGTCTTCAGCAGAATCAACAGCAACAATAAGAGCAGGATCCCTGCGGAGAGAAACGCCGCCGGCTTTTTCCGTGCCCAAAAACCGCTCAGCCAAAGAATCAGCCCGCCGACGCAGAGCGCAGCGATAATTATCCCCGGCTGCGGCGGGCGGGTCCTGGTGAGAAGTCCGTCCAATTCGAAAAACCGGGTCAATGCTGTCAGGAGAATCGTTCCGAGAATGACCGTGAAATCGACCCGATGATTTTTTTCGATCTTGCCGCCGCAGACCCGCCAGACAAAGAACGTGATGCCAACCGTCAGCAGCGGAAACCAAAAATCAAAATTCCGGATCGGAACCGCTGGCTGAAGCCGGAACAAAAATATAACCGACAGCAGCAGCAGCCGGTTCCGCAGCGGATTCCGCGGAATCATCGCGAGCAGGACAAAACAGCCCACCAAAATAAGGATATCGATTAGTTGCATTCAGAAACCCTGATAAATCCATTGCGGAGCGTCATCAACCGTAAAAATCAGCAGTCCGATGATCAGCAGCGCGAATAACAGCGCCAACAGCCATTCCCGGTCAAACCATTGTCTCATCGGTTATTCGTTGGTGAACCCGCAGATCCGCCAATCGCCCTGCTCCCGGACGACGGTATGCACCCTCCCCTCGAGCGGGAAATCGGTCGTTTCATTCCCATAGGAGGCGGAAATTTTACCCGAGCAGGTCACTGTTCCCGCATCGCCGGTGATTTCTTTGGCCGTGCAGGAAAGATCAACCAGTTCCGCTTTCACGCCCATGAACGCATCCACTTCACGCAGCGCGTTTTTTTCCCAGTCCACACAGGCAATCGTGCCGATCCGGTCCCGTTCCTGAGATACGATCGTCTCATAAAATGAAGCGACCACTTTGGCGGCAGCCGTGTCCTGATTATCCGCACTGCAGCCGGCAAACAGCAGGATGGAAGCAACCAATAACAATAAACCGCGATATTTCCTCATTTTCTTGTCCCTCCCCGTCTATTATAAATTGCTCTTTTCGATTCTTCCATTTTTACCCAAATATCAGCGATTTTAAACTACGTCCGGGCGTCAAAAGTCCGGCACGCCTTGTTTCCCTTTGAATTGCCGTTCCCGCTCCGGTTTTACATCCAATTTACGAATTGCGCGGCTTTCCGCCGGAGCGCTGCGTTATAATTCTGAACATGGATATCGTCATCGAGTCGCAGAAAATCTGTCTTTTGGAAGAACCTGATCCGTTTTCCGAAGCTGTAAAAGCGCTGCTGCACCAGCCGGTTGTCGCCATAGACACCGAATCGGACAGCTTGTACGTATATTTTGAAAAAGTATGCCTGATCCAAATGTCCGATGGTGAGCGTAATTTTATCGTTGATCCGCTGGTGTTGGGGGACATTTCCGATCTGGGAACCCTTTTCAAAACGGAATCGGTCCAAAAAGTTTTCCACGCGGCGGAATATGATATCATGTGCATGAAACGGGATTATGGTTTTGAGTTCAGCAACGTTTTCGATACCATGATTGCCGCGCGGATCCTTGGAAGAAAAGAAATCGGGCTGGGAGCCCTCATCGAACAGGAATTCGGGGTGCGTCTGGAGAAAAAGTTCCAGAAAGCAAACTGGGGAATCCGTCCGCTCTCCGAGGCCATGCTGTTATACGCCTCACTGGATACAAGCTATTTAATCGAGCTGCGAAACCGGCTCGAAACCGAGTTGATCGAACGGAATTTTATTGAACTGGCCCGGGAAGACTTTGACCAGGTTTGCAAATCCGCCCCCGCGCAGGCTGAGCCGGTCGAAGTGCACTGGTGGAAAGCCGCCGGAAATAACCGTGATTTAACCTTTCAGCAGGCAGCCGCACTGCAAAACCTCTGCCGCCTGCGGGAACAAATTGCCCGAAAAAGTGATCTGCCCCCTTTCAAAATCGCGCAGAACGAAGTTCTGTTAGCGCTGGCAATCCAACAGCCAAAAAAAATATCGGAGCT
>CALAEB010000464.1 GCA_937890875.1 uncultured Anaerolineaceae bacterium
GTGAACGATAACGCGGTTTCGGTGGGAACGCCGGTCGCTTTGACTTTCGCCCCTGCAACAACCGGCGTTCCCACCGAAACCGCGTTATCGTTCACCAGTAAAAGCACCTGATCCAGTGAAATTTCCTGGCCGGCTTCCGCTTCCAAACGATCCACCACGATACTGGAACCCTCAACGGCTTTATATTGCTTTCCGCCGCTTTCAATGATAGCGTACTTCATCTTTGATTCTCCAATCTTCACTTCGCCATAACCAGTGCGTCACCGCTCTGTTAAGGGGAAGTTGGCATAATAAAAACTGATCACAGGATATCTCCTGAATCAAGCCTCATAATTATACCGCAAGATCGATTCATGTCAAACGAGAACTTACCGGAAATCAGCGATTCAAAACGTGAAAAGAAGGCGCTGTGGTTCTGTTATTTTTGTAATCCGCAGTCATTCATCATGTGAGTTTTGAACGATAATTTCAGCCGCTGTTTGCTCATCGATCCGCCTGATCCGAAATATCACCGGCCGGATACCATCCGTACAGCAAAGGATCGATTCGCTATCCCGTTTATTCCACGGTTTGTTTGTCGCGCCCGCCGCGATCGCCGAAACACTCCGATAAATATCAATCCATGCCCAGGGGCACAGCCCATCCGGTTTTTCCGCCTCTCCTTCATACACATAGCGCTGACCGGCTTCATGAAAAGGGCAGGGTCCGGCTTCGTTGCCATCCGTAAGATATTCCTCCGCCAGTGCCGCATCGTACAACACTTTTATCACCGTAATTTCTACGCTGCTCATATCACACTCCATAAAAATCATTTTCAGACAAGATCCGGAACGTCAGGCACGTCCCGCCTGACCAGAAAATCGAAATGTAGACGAACCTTCGAATAAGGAGCGAAAATTTGTTGTCCTTTTTTGCCCTCTGAGTAAAAAAAGGACAACAAAAAATCCTTTCCAGGTTTCGAAATGCTGCCATTTGACAAAACGCAGATGACCGAAAAAACAACTTCCCGCGATTTTATCGGCGGGAAGTAGCAACATCAAACAGAAAAAAAACTGCACCGGACCCGGAAAGATCGTTCACAGTCAAATCCGGGACGGATGCGGATAAAAAAGCGTCAGGCCTTTTTCGCCAAAGCCTGTTTGATCAGGCCGACCACTACGGTCAGCACACCGCCGCCAGCCGCATTCACACCAACGCTGGCTAAAATCGACGTAATACTGCTGAGGTCGGTGCCCGCACCGAGCTTTCCGGTCGCCAGACTGGTAATCACAGCGCCGATGATCCCGACAATCGTATTCCCGAGCGGGCCAACGTTCACCTGTTTGATAAGTCCGCCAAGAATGTTGCCACCTTCGGCGCCACTGACCAACTGAATAAGCAAACTTACAATATCCATGAATCCCTCCTATTATAAAATAAGTCTGATTTGCACAGCCTTTCGTCTCTGCCAAAGACTGTGCCCGCAACCAATGTTTACACAAAAAATGCTGTCACAACAGCTTAAATCTAATTATACAGATATTTCCTCAAAAAAAACATACAACATTGTAAAAAATAGTGATTTGAAAGGTGAATATCCCTTCCATATAAATCGAAAATTCTATCGCTCGCCCCAAAATTCATACCGCCGGGCTTACCGTGGCAGAAATCACTGAGAATAAAAAAACACAGGCTCAGTTTTGCTTTCTTGAAACTCTGAGGAGCGAAAGCAGATAAAACAGAATTCCGGCCCCGGCAATGACCAGCAGGCTGACCACCGGCGACAGAATCGTGTTCCCGAACTGAAACTTCACGCCCATCAGCAATTCAAAATCCTGGATAACATCCGCCGGCGCACCGGCAAAAGAACGCGTGATCGGATCCGCCATCATCACCTGCCGCAGCAGGAGCGCCGAATGCGAAACCGGGAACACTTTGATCACATACTGAACCGATTCCGTCAGCTGTCCAACCGGAAGGTAAATCCCGGTCAGAAACCCGATCAACGTCCCCAGAATGGTGCTGGCGGTTGAAGAAACTCACCAAAAAGAAAACCAATGAAGTGTTCATAAACGTGGAAAGGATGATCAGACCAAGCACCTTCAGCATCTGAACCGGCCGCAACAGTTCACCGCCATAAGCCACGATATAAATCTCGGCCAGGACCAACGCGAGAATCGTCATGATGACACCGATCACAAACGCGCTGATGATATATCCGCCGGTAATGCTGCTCTTTTTTAACGGGGAAGAAATGAAATCCTTGTTAATTTTCCTGGTCTTGTCCTCCACCATGATCCCGAAAGCACCCATGGTCGTCGTCATCGATGTGATCGCCAGCAGCCCGGACATAATCCAACTGTCCATTAAAAACCGCACGCCCGGAACATCCGCTAAATTACTGGTCCAAACATCGCCGAGAAACAACACATAAAGGCCGATGATGATAAAAACGGCCAGCAGTGAAAAGAACACGGAAGTCCTGTCCCGGAAAAACAATTTCAAATTTCGCTTTGCAAAGCTGATCATTCCCGGATCTCCTTTCCCGTGATCGCGATAAACGCATCGTCCATCGTCCCGTTAACCACTTCAAAGCCGGAAATATACTCCCGATATTTTTCCAAAACCGGCAGCGCATCCATTGTCGTCGGGATCTGCAGAATGATGCGATCCGCCGCCCGGCTGTACTCCCTGCCGTCTCCGTCCAAAACCTTCGCGACCTTTTCGATATCCCTGGAGACGAGAGAAAGCTTATCCGTCGCATACGTCTCCTTCAATTCGGACGGCGTGCCTTTTGCCGCGATTTCTCCGTCATCAATCACGATCACGTAATCCGCTCCGGCCGCCTCTTCCATATAATGGGTGGTCAGAAACACGGTCATCTGCGTCTTTTTCTGCAGATTGAGAATCGTCTTCCACACGTTTTTGCGTGTCTGTGGATCAAGCCCGGTTGTCGGCTCGTCCAGAAACAGGATTTTCGGTGTGTGGATCAATGCGCGCGCAATATCGCAGCGGCGGCGCTGTCCGCCGGAGAGCATGCCATAAGGCCGTTTCAGGATATCCTGAATCCCGGTTGCCTCAACCGCAGCATCCATTGCAGCCGTCAGCTGTGCTCCCTTTAGCCCGTAAAAACCGCCGCGCAGCCTCAGGTTTTCCTCCACCGTCAGCAGCGAATCCAGCAGGCCATCCTGAAAGACAACGCCGATGATCGAACGGATCGCATCGTCATCTTTCCCCAGCACGTGCCCATCCACCACCACACTGCCTGCGTCCTGGCGAAGAAATGTGCAGATAATATCAATCGTGGTCGACTTTCCCGCGCCGTTCGGGCCGAGAAACGCAAACAATTTTCCGGCCTCCACATAAAAATCGATTCCCTTTACCGCCTGGACATCCCCGTAAGACTTCCGGAGTCCGTTTACTTCAATAATTTTATTCAAAGAGATCCTCCTGCGGAACGACGTTTTTTGTCAAGCGTCTTCCGTTGAAATCCAGCAATTCGAATGGGCTCTCCCCCTTCGTTCGAATTGCTGCGTTAAATTGATTTGAAATGATGCCCTGTGGTCAAAACGCGTTCCACAGAAAAATAAAAACAAAAACACAGCCCCAGGCGTTGCCGGTATATTCTTTCACGATCAACATCCCGTATATGATCAAAAAAACGGTCGCCGTCTCGATAAAATCCGCCGGCGTCACGCCGATCACGCCATGAATCAGGATGCAAATAACCGCGCAGAGAATCGCTCCCCAATTCAGGAACCGATTCCTGACCGGATACCGTTTGTTCACAATCTCACTGATCACTGCGTAGTTATACCCCTCAAAAAAGCCCCAGGCGGCAACCGTAATCAGCATTCCGGTCAACTTTACCGGAAATGGTCCGGCCAGCACTTCGTTCGTCGTCCAAACGAACTGAAACGGGAAATATCCCTTCAGCCGGCCAGCGGCAAACAGAAAAGCAAGATGCGGCAGAAACATAAGCGCGGACAAGATGATCGAACGCAGCGCGCCTTCCCGCCGCAGTCCGTACGAGAAAAGTTCCTCTTTGCGCAGCAGTGACACAATCGTAATGCCCAGCCCGGCAATGCCGAACTGCATGCAAGCCATGCCGGCGGTGCGAAGCAGGACCGGAAGGTTCCGGTCACGTGCAAAGGACGTAAACACAGGCTGAAATGCCAGATAAACGGCCAGCACAGCCAATGTGACGACTGCAATGACCGTCAGATCAGTCTCAGCCCGTTTTTCCCGGAGGGTCAGCTCATTTTTTGCCATACCAGTCGACTCCATTTTCCAGTGCCACTGCCTTATCATGCAACAATGCGAACGATTGAAATCTTATTTGAATGACAGCGATTCGAAAGGTCTATATAAATTTCGAATTACTGATTGAATGAAAAAGAGAAGCATGCGATTCCTGGCTCCATATTTTCGCATGACGCATTATATACAGACACACCGATAATTCTTTTCAAAATTCAAACGGTGGATCCGGTTTTTATCATTCGCTGTGTTGTCATTCTCTATACGGATATTTGCCTTAAAAGTCGCTCCATTTCAGGACAGACACTTCCGCTTCATTCGAGAGGAATCGTTTATTCTGAATGACCGGTTTTCCTAGATTGGACCAGCCCGAAGAAAGATAAAACGACCAGCGGAAGGTGCAGCACGCCCATCCACCAGCTTTCCGGCTGCATACCGAACCAGATGGCCATATTAAGCAAACCGAAAAGAAAACCGACAAAAGAGATCACGGAGATCGTCGGCAGATGAACTTCCTTTTGAAAAAGGAGCAAAACGCCCAGGATGACCGGCGTGATCATGCAATACGTGACGCCCGCCTCATTGGTCAGGACCACCGCCGTGAAAGACGGCCGGATCTGTCCCTCAGGATTAATAGCATACGGCATCAGGAACGCCAGCGCCATCGGAAGGATTACCCACAGTCGTCCGCGATTCAGATTTTCATGGTAAATGCGGGTTTTGCCGCCGATCAGGTCGATCAGGCAAAAGACCGCGACAATCAGAATCACCAGCGTGTTGCCCACGATCCAGACAAAACCATTGTCATCCGTAACGCCCATATTCTGGAACAGCCCAACCACCAGCAGAATGAACGCATAGTAGCCGAGGACCGGCCTGGCTGTGTCCTGTCCGCGATGGGTCAGGAATGGCAGGACGGCTGCCGCCAAAAAGAGCAGTTTTGCGAGTGGTAAAACCCATGCAAACGCGGTTACGAGCGGGCGGGAAAGAACCGTGCTGATGACATCCGCAGTTTCGGCATAGTCATACGGTTTTTGCGTGTATAGCGGGATAAACAGCAGAAAGGCCAGGAGAATTTTGAACCAGACCCGGTTGATAAGTGATCTCTTTGTATGTTTTTCCATCATTCCTCCATCCAGTATACGGCAACAATTCTTCTTTTCCGGATCAGCCGTTCGAAATTCCCAAAATTCTTTTGAATAAAACGGACAAAGTATTTTTCCATATTTTGCGAAGTGCCGGTCTCTATCACCGGATTCACAATTCCGATGTATTTAAAGCGTTCTCCAGTCCGCTAAACGGTCATCCTCCTTGCTGTTATAAAATGATTGTATAGTCAAACTGTAAAAACCTGGTAATATTCTATGTAGTTTCAGGTAAAGTTAAGCGGACGCTATAAGATTTGTCCGATCGTGAGACGCGGACGATGCACACACATTGTCTTTTGGGCAAACAAATGATTTCATTCCGTACATTTAATAAGAAAAATGGACATTCATAATCCATTCCGTGAAAGTCAGCACCAATCATTTACCTGTGATAGAATAATTCAAACAAAATATAAGTGAGTTTTATTTTTCGGTTAAACAGGAAAGCGGAAGACAAAAAAGTATCAGGATGATTTTTCCTCCGAGTTTTTTACTTATTGATATAGGGCAAATTAAAACCCGGAAAGCATATTTATAAGCTACAACATACGCTCTGTTCTATCGCATGTTGTTTGTCAGACAATCCGCAAATGAAAAACAAAAACCTGCCGAAAAAATTAACTTCGATTGAAAAAGCAATATGATTTGCTGAGAAAAAAATTGATTTGCCTTGAAAAAAAAATGGAATTCAGGCTACTATTCAAAAAAGCAGTGGCATTTGGTTTATGTCATAGGGGCGGAGCCTGCCCAAATATGACTTCCTTAATAAAACCTCAGAACCATCCAAAAAATTTAAGCGTACTTGTTTTTCTGAAGCAAGTCTTCGAGGGAATCCCCGGGAATAAAATCCTGAAAAGAGAATTCTTTTTTGGCTTTAAAATTCTTGATTTCAGCCAACGGAACCTGAGAATCAATCACTGCAAAAAATAATAGAACATTTTCTTTGCTCGCAGTTCAATTCCTGATGATTTCAGGAAGCGTTTCACAGAATGTTTCTATTTCGCTCGATTTTCTTTTGTCCAAACACCTTTTTCATCAAAATAATCGTACCTGAAACAGGACCCGTTTCCCGAACATAAGATCAGGAATCCAAAACTTGGAAAATTCTCTCATATAAAAGAGAAAATTTGTGTTTCTCTCACTTAGTGCTCTGCGCAAAAATAAGAGAACCGCAGTGCGAGGCCATTTCTATTTCGAGTTGCCGACATACGAGACAGGCAGCGCTGAAATACATCCGAGCGTTACAGCCCAGCGGTGAAGCAGCCCGCATCCACCAGCAGAACGCATTTCTGGAGACGCTGCAGGCAAAGCTGACGACGAAGAGTGTGCTGCCGAACCTCCCGAAGCTGGTACCCAATTTGAAAGCAGCTTCACCACAGAAAAACTAGGCGGTTTGCTCTGCCTGCTCAGCACGCGAACCCGGTGTAGATCATCCAGTTTCAGATGACATATTGATCCCATTTCAAGTTAAGCGCATAAAGAAGGGGAGGTTTTCGTTTGAATCATAAAAATCGGTTATTGATGACCCTTGGCGGGCTATACCTGATGTTCCTCAGCGCGTTCAGGTCATATGCCCTGCAGACGCAGGAGACAGCCGTGCCCATCCCGGATGTAACGGATCAGCCACTCTGCGGCGATGAAGTGGAATGGATCATGCTGGCAGTGGCTATTGATTACCGTGGGATCGATTATCTCTACGGCCTGTCCGACGTCATCCGCGTCGCGCGGGTCGATTTCACCACGCCCCATATCAACGTAGTTGCGTTGCCACGCAATTTGCTGGTTGATCCGCCAGCCACGTTAAATATTCAGGGGCAGATATTGCTGAACCAGGCCTATCTGTTCGGTTCGCCCGGTATGGACCATTTTCAGGACGACGGCTATGGCGCCGGCGCGTTGGCGGAGACTATCCGGAAGAGCTTCGGCATCGACACCGGACATTACGTCGTGGTAGATTTTAACGCGGTCAGAGCCTTTATTGATGCGATCGGCGGAGTGGAAGTAGATCTGCCGGACTATGTGGATGATCGTCCAAACAGCTTTTTCCCGGCCGGCAAACAGACGTTGAACGGAGAGCAGGTGCTGCGACTGGCGCGCATCCGGCTGAAATATTCGGACATCCAGCGCATCAGTAATCAGACGCTCATTTTGGAGGCGGTTTTGCGGCGATTCCAGGAGCCATTCGTTGTGCTGAGACTGGCCGCTGCGTTGCCCGATCTGTTGGACTCCGTCCTGACAGATATCGGTCCGGACGAGCTGCCGGCGTTGCTTTGCCTGCTGCCGAAAATGCAGCCGGAGGATGTCGTATTCCATGATCCACCCTTAGAACTGCTGGAATATAGCGCGGAATATATCATGAATATGAGTCAGGAAATGCTGATTTACCGCTGGGATCAGGCTTACCGGGATTGGCTGCAGGCAGCACTCACATCACACTGAACAGTTCACAGGTAATTTAAAATAGGATCATTAAAAACATGCAGATGAGGACAAAAGCATTCCTTCCCGGCTTGCTGGCCGGTTTGCTGTTGATTGTTTTTGTAGCTGCCTTCCGTTCACCCGTTTCCGCACAACAGGAGGCGCCGGAGACCAAGGTTTCCGGTGAATGGGAATACCGGATCGCTGACAAAACAATCCAC
>CALAEB010000465.1 GCA_937890875.1 uncultured Anaerolineaceae bacterium
CCCAATGTCGATGGCATGGTCCACATTTCCCAGCTGGATACCGAACGGGTGAATAAAGTGGAAGATGTCGTCTCCGTCGGCGATGAACTGACAGTGATGGTTACCGGGATCGATGAAAACGGGAAAATCCGTCTGTCGCGCCAGGCCGTTCTGGAAGGTTGGACACTGGAAGAAGCGATTGCGGCCGACTCGAAAAAACCGAGCGGCGGCCGGAATGGCGGAGACCGAGGCGGACGCGGTGGTGACCGAGGCGGACGGAGTGGTGACCGAGGCGGACGCGGTGGAAATGACCGCAGAGGCGGCGGAGATCGCGGCGGACGCGGCGGCGACCGGAATAAAAGTGACTCTTTCTCAAAGCGCTAAACCGGTTCCATCCGCTGAAAATCAATCAGTAAAAGAGGGCGTTCCCAATCGGGAATTGCCCTCTTTTTTTGAATTTCAATCCTTCACCAGCATTCAAAATATAAGGAAAGCTTATCCGGCGTCTCCTGTCTCAGTGGAACCGAATCAGGCGCGGTTTCGAATCAGCGTTCGTTATCCTTCAGATTTCCGGCCGCAGCCTTTCCCGAAGCTCCTTTCGCAGGACCTTTCCGGCATTATTCCTGGGGATCCACGGCACCGGAATAAACAGCTTCGGCGTCGCATACGGCGATAAACGCGTCGTTACCGAAACCCGCAGCCGGCTTTCCAATTTCGAATCCAATGAAATCCCTTCGCGTAACACAATGAAGGCCACCACTTTTTCATACAGCAATTCATCCGGCGCCGACGCAACGGCAACATCCAGGATTTCATCTTCCTCCAGCAAAACGCTTTCCACTTCGAACGGGCCGACCAGGTGCCCGAACGTATTAATCACGTTATCATTGCGCCCGACAAAACGAATATTTCCATCCGGATCGCTGCTGGCCAAATCACCTGTCTCATAATATCCGGATCGAAATTTCTCGGCAAAAGCGGAGCGCTGGCCGAAATAATCAGCAAAACAGGAATCCCAGCCTTCTTCCAGGCATAAACGTCCGATCTCCGTCGGGGCGGTTTCCTGATTCTGTTCGTTCAAGATAACCGGACGCGCATCATCCACAGCTTTTCCCATAAATCCGGGACGGATTACAGCCCCCGGTAAATTCGCAATCCGGATCGTTCCGGCTTCCGTCTGGAACCAGGTATCATGAATTTCCCGCCCGAACGTCTCTTTTCCCCAATCGAACACCTTCGGATTTAGCGGCTCACCGACGCTGAAAACATCCCGGATCGCACTGAAATCAAATTTTTTAAAAAACGCAGCCGGCTCGTTCATCAATGAACGGAAAGCAGTCGGAGCGGAATACCAGACGGATACTTTCTGGTCCTGCAAAATCGGCATCCAACGCTTTGCATGAAAATTACCCGCATACTGGATTGCCTCGACGCCACAGAGCAGCGGGCCGAGGACGCTGTAAACTGTACCTGTGATCCAGGCCGGATGCGCCGTACACCAATAGCGATCTTCCGCGGTTACCTGCAGTACATTCCGCATGCTCCGGACGATTGCGCCCGCGATACGTTGGGAATGAAGCACCGCTTTGGGAAACCCGGTTGATCCGGAAGTAAACACCATGAAAGCCGGATCATCCGGCCGGACAGGCGCCTCCGTAAACTGCTCAGAAAGCCGCGTTTTTTCCGCTTCATCAAACAAACAGATATTTCCATCCACCGTTGTGTCCGGTAGCCCGCCGCAGACCAACGTCCGCCGCAGTGTCGGAACCGAGACAAAAAATGGCTGAAACTTAATACCGGCTTTATCTGTGACCAGAAAATCCGCTTTGCCGATCTTCAGCCGGGCAGTCAGCGCGTCCGCTCCGAAATTCGGGAACAAAACACAGGGAACCGCTCCGCATTTCAATGCGCCAAGAAAAAAATACCAGATTTCCGGCGAAAATTGCAGAAAGAGAAAAACATGATCGCCGGGCCGGCAGACTTTTTCAGTGAGAAAATTCGCGCGCCAGTTGCTTTCCTGCTCAATCGTTCCGCGGGAGATTTCCGTACTGTGAAGGGAAGAATCAATCCAGCGAATACCTGTTCTGTGCAGGCCGCTGGAGAATAGGCTATCCCGATATTTTGAAAGAATCGTCTCACTATTCATCGTTTTGTCTTTCATGAAAAACAAGTTCATACACGGACCAATTGTATTCGGGAGAAGGTTCCGAATTCATCATTCTCAGATATCGCATA